>JBFWPD010000020.1:0-17879 GCA_050250175.1 Vicinamibacterales bacterium | reverse complement strand
GAGACGGTGCATACCGTCACGCTGAGACTCGACAACGTCACCAGCCAGCTCTATAGAAATCACCTTTCGCTCATCAAAGAAGTGGTGCCCGAGGCGGGACGAAACCTGAAGGCGCTGTACAGCCTGTGCTTCTAGTCGGGCTTCTGGATACAGGCTCCGGGCTTCGGGGCTTCAGGCTGCAGGCGCGGCAGCTATGAGGACTGCAGGACCCACGGGACAGTCGGTCTTGGACGAGTAAACCGGAGGTTCACGAAAGGAAGCGGCCGCAGACGAGCGATTGCCTGCAGCCCGTAGTCCGGAGCCTGCAGCCCGTGGTCCGCAGCCCGTCTACTCGTTCTCCTTCACCGGATTCTTCGACAGCTTTCGCTGCAGTGATCGCCGGTGAAGTCCCAGCAGACGCGCAGCTTGTGAGACATTCCCCTCGCAGTCTGCGAGCACACGCTGAATGTGCTCCCACTCCACGCGGGCGAGAGGCTGCGCCGTCGGATTGGCAGGAGAGGCCGGCGCCATCGGGGTCTGCGTGAAGGCGGCAAGAATCTGGTCGGCGTCGACCGGCTTGGTCAGATACGTCGTCGCTCCAAACTGCAGGCTCTGAACCGCCGTCGCGATGCTGCCGTAGCCGGTGAGGACGACGACGCTGGTCGTGGAGTCGAGGCCTTTCAGATCGCGAACGAGCTCGAGACCCGAGCGGCCGGGCAGTCGCAGATCCACGAGCGCGAACTCCGGACTCTCGTTGCGCGCCAGCGCCATCGCTTCGTCGTAGCTCGCGGCGCCGGTCGCATCGAATCCACGTTCGATGAATGCCCTGACGAGACGTGTCCTGAGCGGCGTGTCGTCGTCAACTACGAGCAGCGTGCTTGCGGATCGCGAATCGATCCGGCTCTTGCGGCCCCGGCGGGCTCAGAACGGACGGGTAGCTCCAGCATCGCCGTCGTGCCGTCGTCCGAGCGCAGTGTAAGCGCGCCGCCGACGCGTTCTGCGAAAACGCGCGTCAGGAACAAGCCCAGTCCAAGGCCCCGTCCTGGCTCCTTTGTCGTGAAGAACGGTTCGCCGGCCCGCTGGAGGATCTCCGGCGAGACGGCCGGTCCCCGATCCTTCACGACGATCGACCACCGGTCGTCCCGCTGCTCGATTCGGATCACTACCGGCGACTCGGCGTCGCTCGTTGCATCGAAGGCATTGTCAACGAGCGTCGAGATGGCACGCACGAGTCCGGCCTTCGGAAGGTGCACGGCGGTGCACGTCCCGGGCAACTGGACGATCAGCCGGCGCTCCTCTTCCATCGACAGACGGGAACGCACCTCGGCGATCACGGCCGCGATGTCTACCGTTTCGGGATCGTCGGCAGCCACGCCGCCTGCACGTCCGCTCATCTGGTCGAGGATTGCCTGACACCGATCCACTTCCATCCGGATCAGTCTCGCGTCGTCTGCGAACTCCGGCACGTGTCCTCGAGCAGTCGCGTGCTCGAGCTCGCGCGCCGCGACCGCGATCGTCGCCAGAGGACTCGACAGCTCGTGGGCCGCGCCCGCCGCCAGCGTCGTGAGGGACATCAGGTGTTCGGTGCGCGCGGCGCGCTGCCGCATGGCCTCGATCTTCTCTTCGCGCCTGGCCACCGCGTTCGATGCCTGGAGCACGAAGTACGAGGCGAGCTGCGCCGCGGCCGCAATCGACATCCACATCGTCAGAACGTGACTGGGCAGGTCGTTCAGGCGATGGTGTCCGTGCGGGACCTCGGTGATGTGCCAGTAGATGAGGGCGCCGTAGGACAGCACGCCGAGCATGGTCCCGAGCACTGCATAGAGACGTCCGAGCGCGAGCGCCGCAAACACGACTTGCGCGACGAGAATGACGCTGAACGGATTGAACGGTCCTCCTGTGAGTTCCAGCAGGCCCGTGAGGAGGACCATCTCGATACCGAGCACTGCGGCTGTCGCCGGTCGCGACAGGTTTCGATCGCGCGACAACCAGACTGCGGTCACCACGTTGGCTACGAGGGCCGCGAACAGGAGGACGAGGATCTCCCGCAGGGGAATGTCAGCCCGGGGAAGGGCGATGACAAGAGTCAATGCGAGCCCCTGCAGCAGGGCGGTGGTCCACCTGAGGCGCACCAGCCAGGGCAGCGTTGCCCCGGGCGTGATGCCGAGATACCAGGGCGGGAGTTGAGTCCGGTCCGGTGTCATCGGCAACAGTCTACGCTTCCCAGGCGCGCGCAAACCCATGCGACAAATTGCCGCACGTCCAGCCTCGAACTGCCTGCGTAGACTGACTGACCGATGGCTCCCGACTACAGGACCTTCCTGAGGCTTGCCCTGATCATCGTGCTTGGTTCCTCGTCGGCCGCATTCGCGCAGAACGGCGTGGTCGCTGGCACCGTACTCGACGAGACCGGTGCATCGCTGCCTGGCGTGGCGGTCGAATTGCGCGCGGGATCAGACCAGGTGGGTGCTGCGGTGACCGACAACAGCGGCGCGTACCGCGTCGAGGGTGTGCCCGCCGGCAGCGTGGAAGCCTCGTTTACCCTGATCAACTTTGCCCCGATCCGGCGAACCGTGAATCTTGCGGCGAACGGGACGGCAACCGTCGACGTCGTGCTGCACCTGCGCCTCAGCGCCGAAGTCACGGTGACCGGAAGCCGGACCTTCGCGAACCTCGCGGACGCGCGGGACCCGGCGGCCAGTCTGGTCGGCATCGCGCGCTCGGCGAGCCAGGGTGCCGTCACGGCGGCGCAGCTCGAAGGGCGCCCGATCTCGCGCGCTGGGGAAGTGCTCGAGACCATCCCCGGCGTCGTTATCAGTCAGCATAGCGGCGAGGGCAAGGCGAATCAGTACTACCTTCGCGGCTTCAACCTCGATCACGGCACGGACTTCGCGACAACAGTCGCGAGCATGCCGATCAACATGCCGACGCACGGCCACGGCCACGGCTACACGGACGTCGCGTTCCTCATCCCCGAGCTCGTCAGTGGCGTTCAGTTCTCCAAGGGGCCGTACTTTGCCGATCAAGGAGACTTTGCCGCTGCAGGCTCGGCGAACATCAGCTACCTGAACGTCCTCGAACGCCCGGTCGCGGCGGTCTCAGGCGGCCAGGGCGGATTCGTTCGCGCGCTCGCGGCGGCGTCGCCTCGCGTTGGTGATGGCTACCTGCTCGCCGCGTTCGAAGCAGGGCACAACGACGGACCCTGGGTGAATCCGGAGAACAACAAGAAGGTGAACGGCATCGTCCGCTATACGCAGGGCGATACGGTCAACGGACTGTCGGTGACAGGCATGGCGTACAAGGCCGAGTGGGACGCGACCGATCAGATTCCGCTGCGTGCCGTTCAGTCCGGAATCCTCGATCGCTTCGGCACGATCGACACGACCGACGGCGGCAATTCCTATCGGTACAGCGGGTCGCTCGAATGGCAGCGGACCGCTGGCGGCACGTCGACGGCCGTGTCCGCCTACGGCATCGGGTACGACCTGCAGCTGTTCTCGAACTTCTCGTACTTCCTCGGAGATCCGGACCTGGGCGATCAGTTCGAGCAGGCGGACCACCGTTTCGTGACGGGCGCGCGCATCAGCCACAGCCGCCTGGGGCGCTGGCAGGGCCGCCTGATGCAGAACACGTTCGGCGGTCAGCTTCGCAATGACCGCATTTCGGACATCGGTCTCCACCTGACGACGGCGCGCACGCGAGTGTCGACTGTTCGAGAGGACGATGTGCTGCAAACGAGCGGCGGGGTCTGGGTGCAGAACGAGATCGAGTGGGGGCCGTGGCTGCGAACCCTCGGAGGGCTGCGCGCCGACGTCTATCGTTTCAGCGTCGATTCCGACAATCCGCTGAACAGCGGCGTCGAAAGCGCCGGCCTCGTCAGTCCGAAGGCCGGAATCATTCTCGGACCGTTCGACGGCACGGAGTTCTACTTCAATGCCGGCCTCGGGTTTCACAGTAACGACGCCCGCGGGGCCACGATCACCGTCGATCCCGTCACTGGCGATCCGGCCGACCGCGTGACGCCGCTGGCGAGGGCTCGAGGGGTT
The DNA here is from genome assembly GCA_050250175.1 of Vicinamibacterales bacterium. GTDB lineage: Bacteria > Acidobacteriota > Vicinamibacteria > Vicinamibacterales > CAVVIG01 > JBFWPD01. The sequence goes on along the minus strand of JBFWPD010000020.1, from coordinate 13,854 downwards.
GAAGGGGGCGTGCGGACCGTCGCGGTTCGAGGGCTTCAATCGAGCCTCACGCTCTGGATGCTCGGCATCGACTCCGAGCTGATCTTCATCGGCGATGCCGGGTCGACAGAGGCGGGCCGTCCGAGCCGGCGCTACGGCATCGAGTGGGCGAACTACTACAGAGCGCAGCCGTGGCTCACGCTCGATGCAGACGTCACCTGGTCGCGCGGCCGCTTCACCGACGACGATCCGGTCGGCGACAGGATCCCGGGGTCCGTCGAAACCGTCGTCGCGGCGGGAGCGGCGGTGGACGACATTCGCGGTGTGTTCGGCAGCCTCCGTCTTCGCTACTTTGGCCCCCGCGCTCTCCTGGAAGACGACTCAATCCGTTCCGGGGAGACGTCGCTGGTCAATCTCGCCGCGGGGTACAAGATCACCGGGCAGGTCCGCCTCACGCTCGACGTGTTCAACCTGTTCGACTCCGAGCACAGCGACATCGATTACTTCTACGAGTCGCGCCTGCCTGGTGAGCCGGACGAGGGCGTTGCCGACATCCACTTTCATCCCACGCTTCCGCGCACCGCGCGAGTCAATCTGAGTGTCGCCTTCTGAGCCGGACCGTCCCGCTTCAGAAGAACTTGCGGGAGATGTTGAAGCCGACGTACCAGTCGTCGTCTCCTTCAGCGGCCCCTTCCGCGATCTGGCGGAGCGTGCCGCCGCCGAAGTGATTGGAGAAGTTCAACTGAAAGAGGTGGCCGCCGGCGCGCTTCTCGACGGCGAAGCTGCCGAGAGTCTTTCCTGGCGTGTAGCCTGCGAAGCGTGGCGTCAGCTCCCCAAGGAGGTACACCGTCGGCGTCACGCGCACGCGCGCGCCGACTCCCGCCATGAAGGTGTTGTCGTCGCCGAAGTCCGAGAGCAGGTTCGAATTGCCGACCCAGATCGGTTCCAGATAGACAGCACCGCGTGAACCCAGCAGCCGGGTGAGGATCACGCCGAGGGCCGGCGAGAAGGCGTCGGGCGTGCCCACGGGATCGCTGGCACCGAAGTTGTTGGTCCCCTCCACGCCGGCAAGCGCAGAGATCTCGAGAGGCATTCCGCTCGACTGACGGACGACTCCGTACTGACCGAAGAAGGCAACCGTCTTGCCGAGACGCGCCCTGGCGATGCCGACCTCGAGGCTGGGTGCGAGACCGTAGCGGAACTCCAAGCCAATCACCGCGCCTTCATCAAGACCGAACAAGTCGGCCGCGAGGCTGTTGGCGCACTCCTCGCACTTGAGCGGTCGCGGGAACCGATGCGTGAACCGGAACGACGCACCGTTTCTGGGAAGCCGAAGCGATGTCGGAAGGTTGACGAGCGTGAAGTCCGGTTGGGAGAGGTTGAGCTGCGCATCGTTCTGCGCATAGGTGCCGGACGGAAACAGGCAGAGGGCCAGGGCGGCGAAGAAGGACAGGCGCATCGTTGTGCGAATCACGGGAGCTCCTTTGGCTCGAGCGATACGCAAGGGAAGTGCCCGAGGGCTGGACGGGCGGGACGGGCAGGAGGGGCAGGACGGGCGGGAGGGGCAGGAGGGACGGGCAGGACGATGCTAGTGGACCGTACTGGCTGAACAAGGACGGTTTCTGTGGCGACGTCCCGTGGCGTCACCACGAAATTCACGAAACTCGCGAAGGAGCGGTGGGCGTTTCTTCGAAGAGCGATCGACACGGCGGCGCAGAAGAGCCAGAGCAATTACCCGGAGGGTAACGGGTTACTCTCCACGTAACCTGCTCACTCCGCCCTGCGGCGGCATTCGCGTTCTCGCCCCCCTTCCAGCCCTTCCCGCCCTTCCCGCCCTTCCTGCCCTTCCTGCCCTTCCTGCCCTTCCTGCCCTTCCCGCCCTTCCCGCCCGTCCCGCCCCGCCCGCCCTTCCACCCGACCCACCGTCCTGCCCGTCCCGCCCTTCCTGCCCGTTCTGCCCCTCCGACTGTCAGTCGATGCGGTACTTTGCCAGATAGTACGAGAGGGCGCGCTGGCTGATTCCCATCAGCTCGGCGGCGTCCTTCTTCACACCGCGCGATGTCTCGAGGGCGCGCCGTACTGTCTCGCGCTCGACCCACTCGGTGTTCTGGCGAAGCTTCAGCGACGGCAGCGTGCCTGATGGCACGGCGGTTCCTCCGAGCACGGAGATCGCCTGCTCGGTGAGCACGGCGCTGCCTGACAGGACGACCGCGCGCTCAATCGCGTTCTCCAACTCGCGGACGTTGCCCGGCCACTCGTACTGCTGCAGCGCGACGAGCACGCCGTCGTCGATCCGCTCGATTCGCCGCCCGGTGCGTTGGGCATGCTTGCGGACGAAATGATCGACGAGTGCCGGAATGTCGTCGCGCCGCTCGCGCAGCGGCGGGAGTTCGATTGGAATGACGTTCAGGCGGTAGAAGAGATCCTCCTGGAACCTTCCTTCGGCCACCATCTGTCGCAGATCGCGATTCGTTGCGGCGATGACGCGGACGTCGATCTGTTCGGTGCGCTCCGACCCCAGCGGCTCGAACTCGCGCTCTTGCAGCACACGGAGGAGCTTCGACTGGAGCGTGAGGTTCATCGTCCCGATCTCGTCGAGAAAGATGCTGCCGCCGTCGGCCAGCGCAAACTTCCCCTTCTTGGTGGTCGCGGCGCCCGTGAACGCCCCACGCACATGTCCGAACAGCTCTGACTCGAGCAAGGTGTCCGGGATCGCCGCGCAGTTCACCTTGATGAGCGGCATGTCGCGCTGTGCGCTCCGGTCGTGGATCGCGCGGGCGATGAGCTCCTTGCCCGTCCCGGTCTCGCCCGTGATGAGCACCGTGCTCTTCGTCTCCGCCACGCGCTCGGCACGGCGGATGACTTCCTCCATCGCGCGACTGCTGCCGACGATGCCGTAGTGATTGAACTGTTCGTCGCGCTCACTCCGGAGATAGCGGTGCTCCGTCCGAAGGTGCTGGTGCTCGAGCGCCCGCCTGACCACGACGAGCAGTTCGTCGATCTCGAAGGGCTTCTGCAGGTAGTCGAGCGCGCCCAGTTTCATGGCCTCGAGGGCACTTTCGACCGTGGCATGGGCCGTCATCATGACGATCTGGGCGCGTTCGCCTTCGGTGCTCGCGCCCAGATACTCGCGAATGAGATCGAGCCCGCCGAGCTCCGGCATGACGTTGTCGACGACGAGCAGATCGACCGGACGCTCCGACAGCAGCCGCAGAGCCCTGCGCGGGCTGGTCGTGTCGAGCACATCGTGCCCGGCGTCGCGCAGCGCGCGTCCCAGCGCCTTCAGTATCTTCTCTTCGTCGTCTACGAGAAGGATGGAGCCACGCCGCGTCGCCATCAGGAGATCCGGACTCCGGGCGCGCGGCTCGCTCGAGGCAGCTCGACTCGAATCTCCGTCCCGCGCCCTGCTGCACTGGTGGCCGAGATGGAGCCGCCCAGCCCTTCGACGATGTTCCTGGCAATCGGGAGGCCGAGTCCAGTGCCGCCTCGCTTGGTCGTGAAGTACGGATCGAAGATCCGTGGAAGGTCCGCCGGCGCGATGCCGACGCCATTGTCCGAGACGGCGATGGTCACCGTGTGAGCCGTCGCGCGTGTCGAAAGGCACACGCGGCCGAGCCGCCGCTCGGCCGGATCCCTGTCACCGACGGCCGCGGGAAGGGCGAGGTCGGACGCGACGGCGTGCCGTGCGTTGACGATCAGGTTCACGAGCGCGAGCCGAAGCCGCTCCGAATCGACCGTGATCGCCGGGACAGTCGCATCGAAGTCGAGATCGACGCCTGCTCCAGGTGTCGCCTGCGCGGCCTGCGCGGCTTCCTGGCAGAGCGCGTTGAGATCCGTGGCCTCGAGATCGAATCGAACGGGCTTCGAGAAGTCGAGGACCTCGTTCACGATGCGATTCAGACGCACGACCTCGTCGTCGATGTCGCGGGCGGCTTCACGAATCGTGGCGCTCGACACGTCAGGCTGACGCAGCGTGTGCAAGGCCGCCTTGATGATCATCAGCGGATTGCGGACTTCGTGCGCGATGACCGTCGAGAGTTGTCCGAGCGACGACAGCCGTTCGCGCTGAGACATCTCCCGCTGGAAACGGGCGACCGAATCGGTCAGCGTGTTGAACGTCGTCGCCAGCAGCTGCGCGTCCTCGTCGTGCCAGCGCGAGCTGCTTCGCAGCACGATCTTTCTCGTCAGGTCGCCGGTATCGGCAACCTGACGCATCACGTCGGTGATGGCCGCCAGCGGACGGGTGATCGTGCGGGCCACGGCGAAGGCGAGGAGCGTCGCCATGAGGACGGCAAGGAGCGCCGTCACCGCGAGCTCGGTCCGGAGCGACTGCAGAAAGCGCAGATGCTCCGTGCGCGATCGCAGGATGAGGGCGACAGGCCGCTTCGTTTCTCCGGCAACGGCCGCTTCCGCGGAGAGCGGCAGCGGAAGAACGACGTAGTCTTCGTCGTGGAGGCGAAGAGTGCGCGAGGCGCCATCCCCGCTCAGCAACGATGCGAGGGCGGCGTGATCGGCGGAGGGAAGTGTCGTCGCCAGCACCTGGCCGTTGATCCCGAAGGCAATCTCGCTGCCCGTGATCTCCTTCAGTTGCGCCGCCAGATCGGCTCCGAGCAGGAAGCCCACACTCAACGTTCCGAGGATGTCGGGTTCGGTCAGCCCGAGGGAGATGGGAACGGTGACGAGCTGCAGGACGCCGCCGGGCCATGGAAGCAGGCTGACGCCCTCGCGGCCCGCCACCGCGTCCCGGACGGAGGGCTGGCTCGCGATCACGTCGGCTGCCTGGGCGGTCGTGCCTACGGTCGCGAGCACCTCGCCGCCGGCGTTGGTGACGAGCAGCAGGTTCGACTGGAGCTGCTCCTGATATTCGTTGGCGATGTCCTGGACCGTAGGCGGATCGTTGGTGTCGACGGCGGCCTTCAGGCGCGGACCGTCCGCGAACAGCCTCGCCATCAGCGTGAACGTCTGGGCGCGCGTTGTTCGCAGCTGTTCGACGAGATCGACCGTCGTCACCAGCTCGCGCTGGAGTGAGCGCTCGGCCTCGGCGGTCACACGGATGCTGACCACGTACACCGCGACGCCGATCGACAGCACCGCCAGCGCCGCGCAGGCGAAGAAGATGCGGCTGCGCAGCGAGTAGAGCGAGCTCATTGAAGTGAGAAGTCGATCTCGGTGTCGCCGCCGTCAGGGACCGTGACGCTGCGGGCGGCAGTCGATTCGCCGTGCTGCCAGGCGGCGACCGCGTAGGTGCCGGGCGGGACGTCGTCGATGCGGTACCGGCCATCGGCGTCGGCGACCGCGAAGAACGGATGGTCGAAGACGAGGATGTAGGCGCTCATGTGCGAGTGGATGTCGCAAAAGACGCGCACGACGCCCGGCCTGTTGAACCGCACCGATTTCGAGCGGCCGACCGCGTACCTGCCCAGGTCGAACCGGGCGGGACGCGAGAGCGAGAAGACATTGTGGTAGATGAGGTCGCTGTTCGGAAAGTCGACCGTCGTGCCTGTCGTGATCGCGAGGACGCGCGGGACGAACGCTTCGTTGCGCTGATCCATGACGGCCCGCAGCGGGTGGCGTCGATCGGACGCGTTTCGCGGCGCGGTCTCGAGGTAGACAACAGCGGGCGCTGGTTGTGGCTGTGGTGTGACCTTGGCGCCGAGTTGGGCAACGCCGGGCCGATCGGGCGTGAGTGTCGAGGGCCGGAGCGCGACCTGTCCGACGATTGCCCCGTTTGCGGCGGAGCCGACAGGGGACGGCAGCGACGCGGCAAGCGCGATGAGCAGGGCGACCGTTGTCAGGACCTTCGCCATCAGAACCACACGACGAGTTGCGCCGCGCCGAGGAGCAGCCTGGAGCGCCGGAGGCCGTGGCGCGTGTTGTGCTGCAGCGACGCCTTGAGCACCACATTGCGTTGAAGCGAGTAGCCGGCGCCGGCTTCGATACGGGTGACCGGAGCGTCCCAGTGGTCGCTGCGCGCCGTCCCGAGGATCCGGCTGAACGTCAGGTGGTCGGCGCGCGCGGCCGCGTACAGCCCGGGACTGATCCTGTAGCGGCCTTCCACCGAGATCGCGATCGCTTGCAGCGGGTTGTCCACGAAGGGCGCGCGCATCACGGGCACGCGCCACCGGCTGACGATCGTTTCGGCGCGCACGAGGAAGTAGTCGCGTGAGTACTCGACGTCGGCGCCCCACGCCGTCTGGCGGTAGCGACCGATGTCGGTCGTCCCCGCGGCCGCTGCGGCGTCCCTCGAGACGAACGCGCCTCGGGCGAACGACGTCCCGAGCAGGACGCCTGCGGTGGGCTTGAATGCGATGCGGGCGGCCAGCTGCTTGCCGTCGTTGTCGTCGCGCACGCGCGGGTTGGCCTGGGTTCCGGCGGTCAGCGCGACGGCCGCGTCCCAACGCGTGGAGACCGCGTTGGCCTGTATCCCCGTGTCCCAGCGGAACGCATTCACAAGAGGCAGGCCGCGCCCCGGCTCCGTATTGCCAACGGGAAACTGCGACAGCCAGCCCCGCCCCTGCTGCCCGAGCAGATCGTCCGCCGTGGAGGGCAGGGAGTCGGGACGGAGGGAGGTCAGATACTGATAGGCGAGCGGGTAGCCGATCAGCAGGTTGTCCGAAGGGTAGGACCGTCGTGCGAAGGCGCCGAAGGTCGGCGGAATACGTCCCGCCTGAATCGCCAGTCCACGCGACCGCCATGGGCGTATGCGAACGTAGAGTGCGTACGGCTGTGGCTCGCCGACGTTCTCGCTGCGAAGATCGCCCAGGATCGAGAGGTGGTCCGTGGCGTGGAGCGCCGCCGTGAGGTCGATGACCAGCGACCTGAGCGCCGAGTGTTCGTAGTCGGTGTAGTTGAAGAAGCTCGTGTCGTCGGCGCACGCGCCCGGATCGGCAGTCGACCCCCACGCGCAGCTGAACGTCGCGGAGACGTTGCCGCCGATCGTCAGACGCCCTTCGGCGATCGACAGCGATTCAGAGGGAATGACCTGCGCCTGTGCCGGGGCGCCCACGTGGATCGCCAGGGCCGTCGCGAGCGTGATACGCAGGAGCCTGGGCGTCGAGATGCTCACGCGACTCGCATTATAGGCCCGGGATTTTGGGTGTGTCCCTGCACCTTTTCACCCCCGACTGAGGACGAGTCTGGCAGCGTCCGCTGGCGAAAATGCCCTATATTCACGCTGAGTGCTTGGACTGCGCTCCCGTGTGCAGGCGCTGACGAGTCGAGCTGTGTCTTGCTCGACCAAACACGGCCCAGCGAGGTGTATCGAGATCGGTCGAGGTTGACCAGTGGCAGGCGTGAGGACCTGACGGAGCGCGCATTCATGGGATTCATCGATCAGAAACATTCTGGACATCGTCAGTATTTCGGGCATCGCCGCGCCGTCTTCGTCATCGTCTTCGCTCTGGCCTGTCACGCGCCGAGCGGCATGCAGGTCGTTCGAGCACAGGCACGCGAAACGGTTCGCGACGTGGTCTATGCAACCGTGGACGGACGTGATCTCGCGCTCGACCTCCACTGGCCGCAGGGTGCGAGCGAGCCGGCGCTCCTCGTCTGGGTGCACGGAGGGCGTTGGAGCTCGGGCACGAAGACTCAGGTTCCGCCCGTGTTCGTTCAGAACGGTTTTGCGGTGGCGAGCCTCGACTTCCGCCAGTCGACGGATGCGCGCTTTCCCGCCCAGGTGCACGACATCAAGGCTGCGATCCGGTTCCTCCGCGCGAACGCCGCTCGATTCGGGTACCGCTCGAACCGCATCGCCATCGGCGGATATTCGTCGGGCGGACACCTGGCGGCGCTTGTGGGTGTGACCGGCGGCCATCGCGAGCTGGAGGGGAATGTCGGTGCACACTCGAGCGAGTCGTCGGCCGTCCAGGCCATCATCAGCTACGCAGGGGCCTCGAATCTGGCGACGATTCTTGCCCAGTCCACGCCGTCCGGCCTCGAGGTGCGCACGCCCTCGGTCGAGCAGCTGCTCGGCGCGCTCCCGGATCAGGCCGCGGAGCTCGCGCGGCTCGCGAGCCCCGTCAGCCATGTCGACGCGAGCGACCCGCCCATCTTCCTGGTGCACGGCGATCAGGACGTGCAGATGCCGATCAACCAGGCGCACGAGCTCGAGGGGGCCTACGAGAAGCACGGGCTGGTCGCGCACCTGGAGGTTGTGCACGGCGGAGGCCATTTCGGCGACCACTTCTACGTCCCGGAGCACCTCGAGCCGGCGCTCCGGTTCCTCCATTCGGCGGTCGGGCGCTAGGACCGTCGCCCGTCATTGGCCCGGAGGCGATGACGATCTCTTCCGCCCCGCGACGAAGAGGCGCCTGATTCCGGCGGTTGCAGGCGCTGGCACTCGATTGACAGGAGTGCCCTCCGCAGAGTACAGTTTCGGGTTGAACTCAAGTCGGTTCAAGCAGTTAGCGACATCCCGCGTCCATGGCCTACATCATCTGCGAGCCCTGTATCGGCACGAAAGACACCGCGTGCGTCGACGTCTGTCCTGTGGACTGTATTCATCCGCGAAAGGACGAGCCTGGCTTCGCCGCCGCGGAAATGCTTTATATTCACCCCGACGAATGCATCGACTGCGGCGCCTGTGTGCCGGCCTGTCCAGTCGAGGCCATCTTTTCGCTCGATGAAACGCCCGCCAAGTGGGGAGCCTTCATCACGAGCAATCGGGCTTATTACGAGCAGGTGTGACGACCTGACGGAGCACCGCGTTCATGGGTCTCATCGATCATCAGTTCGAAGACAACTTCATCACGACCAACATCGATCGCGTCCTCAACTGGGCGCGCGAATCCTCGATCTGGCCGATGGGTTTCGGATTGGCCTGCTGCGCCATCGAGATGATGGCGGCCTCGGCGTCACGGTACGACATCGCGCGGTTCGGGGCTGAGGTCTTCCGGGCCTCTCCGCGTCAGTCGGATCTGATGATCGTGGCCGGCACGGTCACCAAGAAGATGGCGCCCGTGCTGCGGCGCCTCTACGATCAGATGCCCGAGCCGAAGTGGGTCATCTCGATGGGCAGCTGCTCGAATGCGGGCGGCCCCTTCCCGACCTACAGCGTGCTCCAGGGCGTGGACAAGGTCGTGCCGGTGGATGTGTATGTCTCGGGTTGTCCGCCGCGCCCCGAGGCGTTGCTCTATGGTCTGATGCGGCTGCAGGACAAGATCCGCAAAGAGGGCACGGTGCTGCGCCGTGAACGCGTGATCATGTCGGGACAGAGCGAGCCGATCATCATCGGCGAACGCGCGTAGCGCAGGGCGGCGGGCACTCGAGACCATGCAGACCATCACGAAGTTTCTGAAGTCGATCTTCCTCATCGACCTGTTGAAGGGCCTGTGGCTCACGCTGAAGTACACCCCTCAGCCGGCGTTCACCTTCCAGTACCCGGCCGAGCGCCGGCCTACGGCGCCCCGTTTCCGGGGTGTTCTTCGGCTGCAGACCGAGCCCGGCACCGGCGCGCAGACCTGCATCGTCTGCGACCAGTGCGCGAAGGCCTGTCCCGACGATCTCATCGCGCTCGGCGGTCATCGCGAGCCGGGCACCAAGATCAAGGTGCTCGACTACTTCGACTTCAATCTGTCGCGCTGCAGCTTCTGTGGCCTGTGCGCCGAAGTCTGTCCGACCAAGCCCGTGAAGGCGCTCATCATGAGCGAGGACTACGAGCTCGGGTCGTACAGCCGCGAGACCCAGATTCTGCGCGTCGATCAGATGTACGACGGCGTCGCAATCGAGCAGTACACGCGTTAGATCGGTCGGTCTTTTCAGGCGTCGACTGAACGTGGGCCGGTAGCGACCGGACCAGTGTTTGAAGGTCCCTGGGGGAGGGCTCATGCAAACGGGTAGACCCGCGCTCGCATTGACCGCCGTTCTCGCCGCGTCGGCGTTCGTCCTGGGGCTCGACGCCGACGTCACGAAGCCGTCACAGTCCGCCGAGATTCAGATCCAGTTGGGCAACCAGCTGTTCCAGGAGGGCCGCTACATCGACGCGGTCGACGCGTTCCAGCTGGCCCTGGACGCCTCCGCCCCCGACGATCGCAGGCCGGCGCAGGAAGGACTGACGCGCGCCGCCCTTCGTATCGCGCGGTTCAATGTCGCGCGGACCACGGCCGCCGATGTCGCCGCTGCCTCCCCCCGGGATCCCGAGGCCCTCTCGCTCTACGGCGACGCGCTCTGGGCGTCTGGCCTGTTCCAGGAGGCCGAGGCGCAGTACCAGGCGGCTCTCGCCATCGAACCGCAGCTCGCTCGCGGCCGCCACGGCACCGCGCGCTCACTCGCGGCCAGGAGTCAGCTCGATGCCGCTCTTGCCGAGGGCCTGGCAGCGCTCGCGCTGGCGCCGCGGGACATGGAGATTCATCACACGCTCGGCGGGATTTACGAGCGGCTCCGCCGCTACGAGGAGGCCGCGCTCTCGTTCTCCAGCTATCTGAATCTGCTCCCGAACCGCGACACGAGCGATCAGGCGGACTGGTCGCGATCCGAGATTCGCTTCCTTCGCTCATTCGGAAGGCGCACGCCGTTCGAGATGGACGAGGGTGCGGCCGATCAGAACTACACGGTCGGCTTCCGCCTCGTGAACGACAAGATCGTGATTCGCGCTCGAGTCAACGATGGCCCGCTCCAGGACTTCGTGGTCGATACCGGCGCCGAGAATACGCTCCTCACCGGTCCTGTCGCGCAGCGTCTCGGCGTGACGCCGGTGACGTACACGCTCAGTGCGGGCGTGGGCGACCTCGGGCTCCGGGGACTGCAGCTTGGCCGCATCGACACGCTCGACATCGGCGGCCTCCAGCTGCGTAACGTCCCGACGACCATCAAGGACCCGCCGCTCAGGAACCTGCCGACGAGCGAGCCGGAGAGCCTGTCGCCGCTGTCGCTGGGCTTCTCGATGATCATCGACTACGCGACGCGGCAGATCACGTTCGGCAAGCATCTGCCGGAAGAGCCCGCGGACTTCGAGCTTCCGCTTCGCATGCATCGCCTTGCGATGGTTCGGGGCACGGTGGACAGAACGTTTCCGACGAACTTCGTCGTGGACACCGGCGGCCAGGTGATTTCAATCAGCCAGGCGACGGTGTCCGCGCTCGGCCGCGAGCCTGAGCGTCGCATCGGTCTCCAGGTGTTCGGTTCATCCGGGTGGGACCGGGACGCGTTCCTGCTGCCTGGCGTGGACCTGCTGTTCGATCAGATCCGTTACGACAATTTCCCGGTCGTCGTGCTGAATCTCAATACCCCGAGCGCCCTGCTCGGCGTTCAGCTCGGAGGGATCGTCGGGCACAGGTTCCTGAGCCAGTACCGTGTCGCCATCGACATGGAACGCAGCGTGCTCAGGCTGAAGGCGCTCTAGGCGGGGGGCGCTCCAGGGTCCTCGGGGTCCTCAGAGTCCTCCAGGTCCAAAGGGTCCTCAGGTCCTCGAGGTTCAGGCGCGCGGCGTCGCGCGGCGTTTGAGGCGCTCTTCGCGCCGGACCCTTGCCGCAGCCTGCACCTGTCGTTCCTCCTCGGTTTCCACGAGCAGCGGCGGAACGCGCAGGCGCTGTCCATCCTCCGTCACCGCCACGAACGTCAGGAAGGCGCGGCTCGTCAGCTTCTTCTCACCAGTCAGCGTCTCTTCCGAGTAGACATCGACCTGGGTCTCGAGCGACGTCTGAAAGGTGCAGGTCACGCGCGCCTTCAGGATGATGAGATCGCCGACCTTGATCGGATGCAGGAACTGCAGTTCGTCGACTGCTGCCGTCACGACCAGGCTGCGCGTGTGACGATGGGCCGCGATCGCTCCGGCGATGTCGACCAGGTGCATCACCGAACCGCCGAGAATGAAGCCGAGAGGATTCGCGTCGTTCGGCAGCACCACCTGCACCATCTCGGTGGCCGAATCACTCGGCGGCTTGGGCGACAACATGAATTGAAGATTGAAGATTTAAGATTGAAGATTGGGGGCCGGACGCGCCTCGCGCGTTGCCCACGCGAGGCGCCCTGTCATGCCTGAAGCCTGAAGCCCGTAGCCTTCTTCCTGTAGCCTGCAGCCCGACTAGAAGTCGTACCCGACCCAGACCGCAAACCGTGGCTTGCGGAAGTCGCTGCTGCCGCCATCGGCGGCGAAGAGGACGTTCTCCCAGTCCTCGTTGAAGAGCGTCCGCCACGACCAGTCGAAGTGGATCGGGAACCCCAGAGCGAATGTCTCGAGGCCGACGCCGTATGACGCGCGGCCGTCGCGGAGACGGAAGCCCCTGACGGTCTGCTCCGGGCCGAAGATCGGGATGGGCAGCCCTGTTTCCGGATCGATGATGGCGAACCCGAACTCATCGACCTCGACGCCGACGATCGGCCGGACAGTCTCCGGGCTGCTCGTCGCGAACTTGAAGCCGGAGTCGCCAAACCAGCCGGCCCCGATGTTCGCGAAGAACACGCCGCGCACGCCACCGATCACGCCGATCGGGGTCAGGGCGGCTTCGATCAGCGGGAACCGGAGCTCGGCATTGGCGAAGACGGCGTTCTGCCCGACGAACTCGAGGTAGTCGTAGCCGCGCATCTCCGAGTTGCCGCCGAAGTAGGTGAAGTCGGGGTACTCGCCGATGCTCTTGAAGCCGCGGAACCGGAACGCGAGCACGCCGCTCGTGGCGAGCCGCTGGTAGTAGCGGGCGTCCACGTCGAAGGTCTGCCGCGACAGCGTGTTGCCGATGGCGGGCGCCACGTCGTAGCCAAGCCGGATCGTGTTGCCGGCAAGCGGGCCGAACTCGCGGAAGATCGTGGTCTCCTGGACGAACGCCACGCCGAAGGGCACGAGCGTGCCGTTGCGGAACACGTCGCGCCGCTCGCCGGCGGCGCCGTTCACGAAGTCGGCGACGTCCGGGTCGTTGAACTCCTCGCGCAGGTGCACCAGCCCGGCGGACATCTCCATGCGCCGGTACTGGTCGAATGGATAGATGCCGAACGCCGTGGCGCCCCGCACGGTCCGCGTGGCGATCGCGTCCTCACGGCCGATGAACGGCGCAAGCGTCGGATCGAAGAACACGCCTTCGAGCGCGCCGTAGAAGAAGCGCGTCTGCGTGAATCCCTGCAGGGCGAAGTTGAACCGGCGCGACAGGTTCACGTACGAGAACGCCATCGTGCGGTACTGCGCGATGGAGTCGGCGTAGAAGGTGAACTGTTTGTCGCCGAGAACGTCGCCGAGCGTGACCTGCGTTCCGCCGAAGAAGTCGCCGTTGCTCGTGACGCCGAGGTTCACGGGCGGGCGGCCTTCGATGAACATCTTCTCGAAGGTGCCCTTGCGGCGGATGTTCGCGGTCAGCAGCGTGTGCGTCAGCGGTGCCTGGAAGTCGATGATCGGCCCGGGCGCGCCGAAGTCCTCCGAGGCCGCAGCCACCAGAGGTTCGCTTCGCTCGAGTGCGCGGATTCCGTATTCGCCCTTGTAGTACGAGACGAACGCGACCCGCTGCGTCCCCTCGGTCGTCAGCATGATCGGCGAGATGTTGCCGCCGAGCGCATCGGTGAACTGCTCGAGCGCCCCCGTCTCGAGGTCGAGCGTCCAGATATTGAAGACGTTGCCGTTCCGCGCGAGCTCGGGCGTGACGGTCGCGACCGGATCGATCGCCGTCGACGAGAAGATGATGTGGCTGTTGCTCGTGAACTGCGCCGCGCCGTCGTCGTGCGTCCCGAACGTGATCTGCGTCTTCTGGCCCGAGTCGAGGTCCAGCCTGAACAGCTTGTGGTGCCCGCTGATGCGCGCGGCGTAGATCAGGAAGGTCCCGTCCGGCGAGAAGCTCGGGCCGTAGTCGTTGAAGGCGTCTTCCGTCAGGTTCTCCACGGTGCCCGTGCGGAGGTCGACGATGAAGATGTCGCCGACGCCGCCGCGGAGAGCGGAGAACGCGACGCGTTCGCCGTCGG
>JBFWPD010000019.1:0-18006 GCA_050250175.1 Vicinamibacterales bacterium | reverse complement strand
TCTCGCCTTTTTCCCCGCTGCCTATCGCGCCACGTGTATTCCAGAGCTGTGTACCATCCGCGATCATCTCGCGACCCTTGGCACCGCGCGAGCTCAGGTGTACGGCATCAGCGTCGACTCGTTCTTTGCGCTGAAAGCCTTCCAGCGGGACCAGAACCTGCCGTTTCCTCTGTTGAGCGACTTCAACAAGAAAGTCATCCGGCTCTATGGGGTGTTCAACGAGGACATGATTGGCCTCAAGGGGCTGGCGAAGCGCTCCGTCTTCGTCCTCGATGTCGATGGGGTCGTCCGGTACCGGGAAGTGCTCGAGGACGCTCGCGACGAGCCCGACTATTCCAAGGTATTTCAGACACTTGCCGAGCTGGAAGGTGCCAGGGCTTAAGGGCCTTGGCATTCCGGCGAGACGGGGCTACACTCAATATGTGAGCAAGTGTTCATATATTCATAGGTCATGTCTGAGCTGACGATCCTCGATCCAAAGATGGACGACGCGGCCGTGCCGGATGGGTGTGAGGTGACTCACGCGGGCCTGGGCGCTGCAGCCCTGGCGGCGAGCCTGATGCCTCCGTCCACGGTGGCCAACCTTGCCGAGACGTTTCGATTGCTTGGCGACGCCACCCGCGTTCGAATTCTCGACGCCCTCTCGCGATCGGAGATGTGCGTGTGCGATCTCGCGGGTCTGCTGGGCGTCAGCAGTTCCGCGGTCTCTCACCAGTTGCGTCTTCTTCGCGGCATGCGCGTCGTTCGCCATCGGCGCGCGGGACGCATGGTGTTCTACGCGCTCGATGACGAGCACATCGTGCGTCTCTTCGGTGAGGCCCTGAAGCACGTCGAGGAAAAGCCCTAGCGATGGCTGCCGTCTCCTGCCAGGCCTGCGAACTTCATGCGGAATCCACCTTCCGCGTCGAGGGAATGGACTGCCGGGAGGAGGTCACGCTCCTCGAACGGCGCTTCAAGAACCTGACCGGCCTCGAGGACTTTACCGCCGATCTCGTCGCGCAACGGCTTCACGTCAAGTACGACGCCGCCAAGCTCTCGGCTGCCGCGATTGCGGCGGCGGTGGCCGATGCAGGCATGTCGGCATGGCTCGAGCACGAGGAACCGGCTGCGCCGCGTTCGTCCCGCGGGCGAATTGCGCTCCTCTGTGTTTCGGCCACCGCCCTGGCTGCCGGACTTGCTGCTGATTTTGTGTTCGTCCGCCCCGGAGTGGCGGTTGCCCTCTACGCGGCGTCACTGGCCGCCGGCGTTCCTCTGAACATCCGCCGCGCGTGGCGAGCGGTTCGTCTCGGTTCGCTGGACATCAACGTCCTGATGCTGGTGGCGGCGGCCGGCGCGGTGGCGATTGGCGAATGGTCTGAAGCGGCAACGGTCGTGTTCCTCTTTGCTGTCGCGCAGGCGCTCGAAGCACGCACCCTGGACAGGGCCAGGTCCGCGGTGCGCGCGCTCATGGACCTCAGTCCAACGGAAGTAATCGTGCGCGACGGGAGCGGCGATCACGCGCTGCCAGCCGATTCGGTCGAAGTCGGCGCCATCATCGTCATCCGCCCGGGCACCAAGATCCCGCTCGACGGCGTAGTCGTCAGTGGCGAGACGGCGATCAACCAGGCGCCGGTCACCGGCGAGTCGATGCCGGTCGACAAGGCGCCCGGCGACGTGGTGTTTGCCGGAACGATCAACGGCCGCGGGGCGATCGACGTGCGGGTGACGCGTGTACGGCGCGACACCACCCTCGCCCGCGTCATTCATCTGGTCGAACGCGCCCAGGCGCAGCGCGCTCCGTCACAGACCTTCGTCGAGCGGTTCGCCAGAATCTACACGCCTGCGGTCCTCGCGCTTGCCGGCGCGATTGCGCTCATCCCCCCGCTCGCCTTCGGAGGGGCATGGGACGAGTGGATCTATCGCTCGCTCGTACTCCTGGTCGTGTCATGTCCCTGCGCCCTGGTGATCTCGACGCCCGTATCGATAGTGGCCGCGCTGGCCGGTGCTGCGAGAAAAGGCGTGCTCATCAAGGGAGGCGTTCATCTCGAGCGTGCCGCGACCATCCGGTGTCTCGCGTTCGACAAGACCGGCACCCTCACTCGAGGCCGGCCTGCAGTCACCGGCGTCGTCGCGCTCGATGGCGCCTCGCCCTCGTCGATCCTGGCGCTCGCGGCAGCGGTCGAACACCGGTCCGAGCATCCGATTGCACGCTCGATCGTCACCCACGCCGGATCGCTCGGCCTGGCGATTCCAGCGGCCAGTGACGTCTCGTCGCTCGCGGGTCTCGGCGCCGAAGGGATGGTGGCCGGCGAACGGGTGGTCATCGGCAACCATCGGCTCTTCGAGGAGCGCCGGCTGTGTTCACCTGAAGTGCACGGTCGGATCGCACCGCTCAGCGCGAACGGGAACACGCTGGTGCTCGTCGCTCGCGACGGCGCGCCAATTGGCATCCTGACCGTCGCCGATGAGCCGCGAGAGCATGCGTCGGACGCCCTCGAGCTCTTGCGGCGTCAGCATGTGGATTCGCTGGTCATGCTGACCGGAGACAGCAGGACGACCGCGGCCACGGTGGCCGGAGTGGTCGGCGTGGACGAGGTCCGCGCCGAACTGCTTCCAGAGGACAAGGTCGCGGCAGTCGCGGATCTTCGCCGGCGTCACGGCGTGGTGGCAATGGTGGGCGACGGAATCAACGACGCGCCGGCGCTCGCCGCGGCCGATCTCGGAATCGCAATGGGAGCGGCAGGCAGCGACGCGGCGCTCGCGACGGCGGATATCGCGCTCATGGCCGACGATCTCTTGAAGATTCCGTACACGCTGCGCCTCAGCCGCGCCACCGTGAGGAACATCAAGGCCAACCTGGCGATCTCGCTCGTGATGAAGGGCGCGTTTGTCGTGGCGGCGGCTCTGGGACTGGCGACGTTGTGGATGGCCATCCTCGCCGACGCCGGCGCCACCATGATTGTGGTGGCCAACGCCCTGCGTCTTCTACGGGCCGACTAGGTTCCGGGGCGTCAGGCCTTGCGGTTGCTGAAGAAGTGACTGTCGACGTAGTGGTCGACGAGTGCCTGTCCGGCGGGATCCACCTGATCGAACTGGATTCCCATTCCCACGCGGCGATCGCTCCAGGCGACCCGGCCTGCGGCGTCCACGTCCTGCTTCGTACCCGGCAGACGAAACCGGAGCCGGATGTGCGAACCTTCCTCGAGCGGGCTCGTCGTGCGAACCGCCATGCCGCCCCGGCTCAGATTCAGCGTCAGGGCCGCGGCGATCGTGTTGCCGAAGCGGTATTGGACGGGGATACCGAGGGTCACGCGCGGACTGCTGCGACGGTTGAAGTTGTCGGGGAAGAGATGCGGTGCGATGGCGGGGAGGATGTGCTGAACCGCGCTGTACTCGTTCAGGTAGCCCGCGACGCCCAGCGTCGAGAGCTCGCGGACTTCATCGGCTCCGGCAATCGTTCCGCTGAACACCAGGATTGGCAGCGAGCTGTCGATCCGCCTGATGGCGCGAACCAGATCGACGCCCCCGGCGTGAGGCAGTCTGAGGTCGAGGACGAGCAGATCGATCGGCTCGTGCCGCTCGCGAACCCGGGCCAGCAGGTCGGCCGCGCTGTCGATTGCGATGGCCCGGTGCCCGGCGTTCTCGAGAGCCGTGAGAAACCGGTCGCGCACGAACTCGGTGTCGTCCGCAATCAGGACGGTCTTCGCCGAGACGGCGGCGCTGGCCATTGTTGAAGCTATCGGCACGCAACCTGCAGGGCGTTAGTCTCCTGGCAAATTGCAGTACCGCGCAGCCAGTCGCTATAATTTCAACGTTTGTCGCGTTTCCGCGGCCGGAGCGGCGCGACGAGGAGACGTATGGCCACCTGCCCTGAATGCGATGCCGATATCGAGATCGACGAGCTCGATGTCGATGAAGGGGACCAACTGAGTTGCCCCGACTGCGGTTCGAGCCTCGAGGTGACCTCGCTCTCGCCGTTGGAACTCGAGCTGGCTGCTGACGACGACGATCTCGACGACGACGACGAAGACCTCGAGGACGACGAAGAGTCTGACGAGGACGACGAAGACGACGACGAGGAGGACGAGGACAAGGACTGGGACGAATGAGCGAGAAGGAGCACGCCCTCAAGGACGTGCTGTCGGGGCTTGGCTCCGTAGTCGTGGCCTACAGCGGGGGCGTAGACAGTGCCTACCTTGCGGTCGTCGCCCGTGAGACGCTCGGTGATCGCGCGTGGGCAATCACCGCAGACAGCCCCAGCTATCCGGAGCGTCACCGGCAGATGGCGCTCGACATCGCGGCGCGGTTCGGTTTCCAGCACGAGATCATCCGCACGGCGGAGCTCGAGCGTCCCGAATACCGCGCCAATCCGACGAACCGCTGCTACTACTGCAAGCACGAGCTCTACACGAACCTGACCCGAATCGCCGCTGAACGCGGTGCCACGGTGGTCGACGGGAACAACGCCGACGATCGCGCGGACTACCGGCCCGGCCGGCAGGCGGCCAGGGATTTCGGTGTCCTCAGCCCACTCGATGACGCTGACCTCACGAAGAACGAGATTCGCGAGCTCTCCCGTCGGGCGGGCTTGCCCACGTGGGACGAGCCGGCGTCAGCCTGCCTGTCTTCGCGGATCCCATACCACTCGGACGTCTCCGAGGAGAAGCTCCGCATGATCGAACGCGCCGAGCAGGCGCTGCGTGAGTTCGGCTTCCGTGTCTGCCGCGTCCGTCATCACGACGAACTCGCGCGTGTCGAAATCGGGCGGGACGAATTGTCCCGGGCGCTGGAGCCTGCCGTCACCAGGGCGATTGCCGACGCCCTGAAGGCCATTGGCTACCAGAGCGTCGCGATCGATCCCCGCGGCTACAGGTCGGGCAGCCTGAACGAAGGCCTGTTGCTTCGCCCGGCTTGACCTGGCCATTCGCGTGGGCAGTCTGCCGGACGGACGCACGGCGGCTCCGTCTGCTCCGTGCCGCGTTTCTCCGCCGGATCGCGCCTCGGTCGAGGCACGCGGAAAAAAAGCGAAAAATTCCGACCTCATCGATTGACATCGCGGGAAGTGAGTCTGTAAGCTGCGTTAACCCTTCAGCAAGTTACTGTTGAGGAGAGTGCACAATGACCCGCGTCCGTCATGTCGCCCCTGTTCTCACTCTGCTCGCGGCCCTCGCGTTCACGGCTGCGTGCGGTGGCCCGGACGTGCCGCCTCAGGCACCCCCACCGCCACCTCAGGCAGCAGCGCCGCCGCCTCCACCGCCGCCGCCTCCACCGCCGCCACCGCCGGCGCCAGCTCCTCTCACCGAGGAAGAGCTCTTCGCGAAGAAGACGCTCGATCAGCTGAACGCCGAACGCCCACTCGGAGACGTGTTCTTCGACTACGACCAGTCGACGATTCGCGACGAGGGACGGCGCGCCCTGCAGACCAACGCGGAATGGATGAAGCGCTGGCAGAGCACCCGCATCGCAATTGAAGGACACTGCGATTCGCGCGGCAGCTCCGAGTACAACCTCGCGCTGGGTTCGCGCCGCGCGACTGCGGTCCGCGATTACCTGGTCAGCCTGGGTGTGCCGGCCAATCGCATCGAAGTGATCAGCAAGGGCAAGGAAACGCCGTTCTGCACGCAGGAGACCGAAGACTGCTGGCAGCAGAACCGGCGCGGCCACTTCATCGTCACGGCGAAGTAGGCCCGGCGGGTAGTTCGACGGCAAGACTGGCCAGGTGGCGGGCCGTCTTGCCGTTTTGTTTTACCGCGGCGTGCGGGCGGTCAGGATGCGTCGCAGGTCGAGTTCGGTGAGGCGGTACTTTGCCGCCTTCTTTCCATCCACCAGCAGCACCGGAATCTCCAGTCCAAACTGCTCTTCGAGCTGCTGATCGCCCGAGATGTCAACTTCGGCGAGGGTGAGCGGCACCGTCTGCGCGACACGCTGTACGACCGCCTTCATCTCGTCGCACAGGTGGCAGCCGGGGCGGGAGTAGAGAACCAGGGACCTCACGACCGCAGTCAGGTCAGGCGCCGCTCTTCTCAGTGACGCGCGGCCGCACGTCGACGGCTCCGACCAGGTCGGCCACGCGTTCCACGCGATGGCGGGTCATGTAGTTGCGGAGTCCGTCCATCAGCTTTCCCCAGATGAATGGATCGGCGAAGTTTGCCGTCCCGACCTGCACCGCGCTGGCGCCTGCGAGCATGAACTCGACCGCGTCCCGTGCGTCGGTGATGCCACCCATGCCGATGACCGGAATCTGCACGGCGTCGTGGCACTCGTACACCATCCGCACTGCAATCGGACGGATCGCAGGCCCGCTCAGTCCTCCGACGACGTTGGAGATCTTCGGCCGGCGTGTCTCGACGTCGATGACCATCGCGAGGAAGGTGTTCACGAGCGAGACGGCGTCGGCGCCTGCCTCTTCGGCCGCACGCGCGAAGGAGGCGACGTCTGTGACGTTCGGCGTCAGCTTCGGGATGAGCGGGAGGGGAGTGGCCTTGCGGACTGCGTTGACCACGTCGAAGGTGCCATGCAGCGAGCAGCCGAACTGGATGCCTCCTTCCTTGATATTGGGGCAGGAGATGTTGAGCTCGATTGCCGCCACGCCCTCGGCGTCCGACAGGATGCGTGAGACCTCGACGTACTCGTCGAGGGTCGTGCCGCAGACGTTCACGATGACCGTGGCGCCACGGGCGCGGAGCTCCGGCAGCTGTTCGGCGACGAACCTGTGCACGCCGATCCCCTGCAGGCCGATCGCGTTGAGCATGCCCGCAGGTGTCTCCACGATTCGCGGAGGCGGATGTCCTTCGCGTTCGGAGAGGAACAGGCCCTTTACGGCGACACCGCCGAGGGTCGAGAGGTCCACGATGTCGGCGTACTCGACACCGTAGCCGAAGCAGCCGCTCGCCGCGATGAACGGATTCTGCAGCGTCAGTTTACCGATTCGTACGCTCAGGTCCATCAGTCCCACGCGATCTGATCGGCCGGCAGCACGGGTCCTGCGATGCAGGAGCGCACGTGATGCGGCGTGGCGTGTCCGGTATGCATCGGCACGACGCAGCTGTAGCAGCCGCCCAGGCCGCACCCCATGATCCGCTCGACCGACACCTGACAAGGCCGCTCGTGGCGCCTGGCAACCTTCGCCACTGCCGCCAGCATCGCCTCGGGACCACAGGCGTACAGCATCACCGGAGCGCCTGACGGTCGGGCCGACAGTTCGCGATCGAGTGGCGCCGTGATGCGGCCCCGTTCGCCTGTCGAACCGTCCTCCGTCGTCAGCACGAGTCGGACGCCCAGCCCTCTGAAGAAGTCGAGATAGAAGATCTCGGGTGCGCTCCGCGCGCCGTAGAAGAGCGTCGTTCGAATGCCCTTGGCAGTCAGCGATTCCGCCAGCGTCCAGAACGGCGCCAGACCTACGCCACCGGCAACCATCCAGGCCTCGGTCGGAGCATCGACAAGCGTGAATGATCGTCCGAGTGGACCCAGGCAGTCGATGCGCTGGCCGACGCGAGCGGAGTAGAGCAGGTTGGTGGACTTGCCAGCCCGCTTGTTCAAGATCGAAATCGCGGCGGGAACACCGTCTGGCGATCTCAGCACCTCGAACACGGAGAACGGCCGGCGCAACAGCGGGTCGAGTCCGCTTGCCGCCTTGAGCATGACGAACTGGCCGGGAGTTGCGATGCGGGCGATCGCCGGGGCCGACAACGCCAGGACGTTGTAGTCTGGCGACAGCGGCGTATTCGCAATCACTTCCGCCGCCACGTCAACAGGCATCACGCCAGTATAGCGCACGGCTCCTCGCGCCTCGTCTCACCGCCCCGCGCGCCAACACACCGCGGATGGACGAGAATGTCCGTGTGCGCTATCTCAGGATGTTCAGCAACTCCGTGGCGGTTGGAGCGCTGGCGACCTGCTATGTCCTCCTCGTCTTCTGGCAGCTGAACCCGCACCTGCGCCTCGAGGCGGGCGACCTGCTGCCGCTCGTCGCGGTGGTCGGTCCGTACTATCTGCTGACGCTCACAGCCGTCTGCTACGTCCTGCTCGTGGTGCGCCAGCTGCTCGGCCGCGATCCTGTGTCTCCCGGCTGGGTGAGCGTGCGGCTCCTGACGGCGCTGTCAACGCTTGCGGCCGCAAGCGGCGCCGTCCTGACGTGGGTCAACATCCGCAGCTTTGCGCTCGTGCTGCATCCTGAAGTCGTGAGGGCGATGACCATCACGGCCCTGACGTTCGCGCTGGCCGCGGTTGCCTTCCTGCTGACGGCTCTGTGGCATCGTCGCGCCGACCCTGCGCACCGGTCGCTGCGTGCGCTGGCACTCGCGGCGCTTGCGGCGACCTCGGTGGCCGTTCCTGTGGCGGTCACCGAAGAGCGGCGCGAAGCGGCCGACGCGGCGCCGATCGTGCACAACGCAGAAGCGCGCCAGTTGCCGCAGGCCGATCGCACTGCAAACGTCACCATTCTCGCCGTCGACGCCGGATCGCTCGAGATCGTGACCAGCGCGGCCGCCGAGGGCCGGCTGCCCAACTTCGGACGATTGCTCGATTCAGGGTCCGTGATGGATCTCGCGACCCTGCGGCCCACGGCAGTCGAGAGTGTCTGGACGGCGGTCGCGACCGGGAAGTTGCCGCAGAAGAATGGCATTCACTCGCCGGCGCTCTACCGCCTCGGCGGCAGCGGACGCGTCCTCCGGCTGCTTCCTGACTTCACATTCGCCAACGGCCTCGTTCGCTTCGGTTTCGTCTTTGCCGAAGGCCATACGTCAGCCTCGATTGCGGCACGAACGATCTGGAGCATCCTCAACACACACGGAGTCAGCGTAGGCGTCGTGAATTGGCCGCTGACCTATCCGGCACCGGCAGTGCGAGGCTTCGTCGTGACCGACATGCAGGTCAGGCTCGCGATGAGCCCTCTCGCGGTCGAGGCGCCGCGACTCCTGCATCCGCCGCAAGTTCGCAACCGGGCGCTCGCTCTCATCCGGGACGCGACGTACCTGCCCGACGTGGTGTCGCCTCTCCCGGGCCCGTTGTTCACCGAGCGCCACAGACTGCCCGCGCGCATCGACCGGATTCACGGCCAGCTCGCGGAGAACCTCAGGGCCGGCGCTCCGCCGCAGGTGACGATGGTCCGGTACGAGAGCCTCGATCCGATCGGCCATGACTTCCTTCGCTACACGATGCCGCTCAGCTTCGGGAACGTCACCGAAGACGATCGCCGCCGATACGGAAGCATTCTCGAAAGTCACTACGGCATCGTGGACGACGCGATCGGCCGCGCGATCGACCGGCTCGGTCCGAACGATCTGCTCCTCGTCGTATCCGGCTACGGCATGGAGCCGCTGTCGACCGGCAAGCGGCTGGTCGAGCAGATCATCGGCGACCCTGAGATCAGCGGCACGCACGAGAATGCGCCCGACGGATTCCTCATGGCGTACGGCGCGAGGGTCGAGCCGAGTCGTCACCTGACCCGCGCCTCGATCGTCGACGTGGTCCCCACGGTGTTGTACTTCCTCGGCCTGCCGGTTGCGCGCGACATGGACGGCTTCGCGCGGACCGCGCTCTTCAAGCCGGAGTTCACGAGCGAGCGCCCGATCACCTACATCCCAAGTTACGAGCGGTGAAGGGCGGCTGACCATCTGGGAATCTGGTGATCTGGGAATTTGGTAATTGAACCTTCCTATACTGTCCGGCAGGTCGCAACGATTCGCGGCTTCGCAGCTGCTTCCGAACCTCCAGAACCAGGCGCGAATGACCAGGATGCGGCAAGAGGTTCAATTGCGAAGTTCCCAGATCACCAGATTTCGAGATTTCACGTATACTGCCTTGGCTCTTTAACGCGGCCCGGAGAGGCCGCAAAGAGGTGTGCATGTCCAGTTCGTCTCGCTTTTCCCATACCAGACTGACGACGGCGGTCCCGGTTGCTCCGGAGGGGTCCTCATGCCCATCGTGATGGATGCCGACCGGATCTCCCGCACGCTCGTGCGCATCGCGCACGAGATCCTCGAACGCAACCGCGGACTGGAGGAGCTCGCACTCGTAGGTATCCAGACCCGCGGCGTGCACCTCGCACGTCGTCTCGCGAAGATCATCCATGACATCAACGCGCACGAGGTAGCGACAGGCACGCTCGATATCACCCTCTATCGTGACGACTTGATGCGTCACGCCGTCGGCGCGCAGCCGGTGATTCGCAGCACGGACATCCCGTTCTCGATTGACGATCGGCGCATCCTGCTCGTGGACGACGTGCTCTATACAGGCCGGACGATTCGCGCCGCGCTCGATGCGCTCATCGAGTTCGGCAGGCCGCGCGCCATTCAGCTGCTCGTCCTGGTGGATCGCGGCCACCGGGAGCTGCCGATCAAGGCCGACTACGTGGGCAAGAACATACCGACCTCGCCCTCACAGAGCGTCCAGGTGCGGCTCGTCGAATCCGACGGTCGAGACGAAGTGGAGATCGAAGGATGAGAAAAGATCTCCTTGGCATCTCCGACCTCTCGAAGGACGAGATCACGCAGGTGCTCGACACGGCCGAGGCCATGCGCGAGATCGGCGAGCGGCCGATCAAGAAGGTTCCCACGCTGCGCGGCAAGACCGTCGTCAACCTGTTCTATGAGCCGAGCACGCGAACGCGTACGTCATTCGAGATCGCTGAGAAGCGCCTGAGCGCGGATACCCTGAACGTCGCCGTGGCGGCGTCGAGTGTCCTCAAAGGCGAGACGCTGGCGGACACCGCGATGAACATCGAAGCGATGTCGCCTGACGTCATCGTGCTGCGTCACGCTTCGTCGGGAGCCTGTCACCTGCTCGCGCGGCTCTGTCGCGCGCGAATCATCAACGCGGGCGACGGCATGCACGAGCATCCGACACAGGCCCTGCTCGACGCTTTTACGATCCGGCAGCACAAGGGACGTCTCGAGGGGCTCAAAGTCGCGATCGTGGGCGACCTCCTCCACAGCCGGGTGCTCCGATCGAACGTTCTGCTTCTCACGAAGATGGGCGCGGAGGTCTGGGGCTGTTCGCCGCCGACGCTGATGCCGCCGGGGATCGCGCGGTTCGGCGTCCGCGCCACAAGCGACGTCGACGAAGCGGTCGCGGGGGCTGACGTCGTGATGATGCTCCGTATCCAGCAGGAGCGGATGCAGGGCGCGTTCTTCCCGTCACTCCGCGAGTACTTCAACGTGTTTGGAATGACGTCCAGGCGGCTGCGCCAGGCCAAGCCGGACGTGATCATCATGCACCCCGGTCCGATGAACCGCGGCGTCGAGATCGCGTCAGAGGTGGCGGACGGTCCCTATTCGGTAATCCTCGAGCAGGTGGCGAACGGCGTTGCCGTGAGGATGGCGGTGCTGTACCTGCTGGCTGGCAGTGCGGAGGCGGACTGAGATGGCAAGGCTGCTGCTGAAGGGTGGGCGGGTCGTCGATCCCGCCGGCGGGCGTGACGGAGTGTTCGACGTCCTCGTTGCCGACGGGCGGATTGCCCGCGTCGGGCGTGACCTGCCAGTCGAAGAAGGCGTCGACGTCGTGCCGATTCCCACGGGCTTCATCGTCTGCCCCGGGCTCATCGACATGCACGTTCACCTGCGCGAGCCGGGACAGGAGCACAAGGAAACCGTCGCCAGCGGCACTGCGGCCGCCGTGGCCGGGGGATTCACGGCGGTCGCCTGCATGCCGAACACGGCGCCGGTCAACGACAACGCGGGTGTCACGACGTTCATCCTCCGGAAGGCCGAAGAGGCCAATCTGGCGAGGGTCTACCCGATTGGCGCGGTGTCGCGGGGGCAGAAGGGCGAGCAGCTGGCGGACATCGCCGAGCTCCGAGCGGCCGGCTGCGTCGCGATCACCGACGACGGTCATCCGGTGGCGACCGCACTGCTGATGCGACGGGCTCTCGAGTATTCGCGGATGTTCGACATGCCCGTCATCGAGCACTGCGAGGATCCGACGCTCAAGGGCGATGGAGTCGCCCACGAGGGCTTCCATGCCTCGAGCCTGGGGCTGAAGGGGATTCCAGGCGAAGCCGAGTCGATCATGGCGTTGCGGGATATCTCCCTGTCCGAGCTCACCGGAGGATCCGTTCACATCGCTCACATGAGCGCGCGCCAGTCGCTCGACGCCGTCCGCTACGGCAAGTCGCGCGGCGCACGGGTCACCTGCGAGGTCACCCCGCATCATTTCGTCCTGACCGACGAGATGCTCGGGGCGCCTGTCGCCTACGACACGAACGTCAAGATGAACCCGCCGCTGCGTGAGACGGCCGATCGCGACGCCATGCTCGCAGGCCTCGCCGACGGCAGCATCGACGTGATTGCGACCGACCACGCGCCGCACCATTACGACGAGAAGCTTCAGGAGTTCGACCGCGCGCCGTTTGGCATCACGGGCCTGGAGACCGCGGTGTCCCTCTGCTTCGATCGGCTCTTCCATGCCGGGCGCGTCTCGCTCCCGCGACTGGTCGAACTGCTCTCCGTCAACCCGGCCAGGATTCTGCGCGTGCCTGGAGGCACCCTGAACGAAGGCGCCGCCGCTGACATCAGCATCCTCGCGCCCGACCTCAGAGTGACGGTGTCGGTGGAGCGGATGCGGTCCAGGTCGAAGAACACGCCGTTTGGCGGATGGGAGCTTCGTGGAGGAGTCGCGGCCACGATCGTCGGCGGACGATGCCTCTATGTGAACCCTGAAATTGAAGATTTAAGATTGAAGATTGAAGATTGAAGAGTGGAAAGGCTAACGCGGCAGCAGGCGGAGCGTTCCGCCACGTTCCCGCTCCTTACCGATCTTCATCGAGCGATATCCCACAGAGCGCCAGTCAGGCAGGAAGTCGTCGTAGTGCGGCGAAAGAAAGTGACCGGATTGTCCGACCGCGTCGATGAAACGGCTGTCGTCTGCCGGCGAGAGATCGACGATCTGGCGGTAGCTGGGGATGGAGCGTTGTTCGAATGATCCGTCAGCGGCTGCAGGACCGACGTTCACCGTGCTCCAGTCTCCGGTCCCCGGCACTGTCCGACTGAGCAAACGCCGCAGCAGGGGAACCGAGTCGAGCCCTTGATGCGGAAAGACCGCGCGATGCATCCGCTCCCATCGCCAGCCGGTGGCGTCCGTTCCCATCCGATCGGTCACGAGCGTCAGCGCGCGCCTGAAGGCTCCCGTCACTGTCTCCTGGCAAGTCTCCGGTTCCTGTGTGTCTTTGTCGTCACACCATCGCCCATCGTCCGTCCGGAGCACGCTTGAAGCGAACCGTGTGACGTAGGAGAAGCGTCCGGCGTAGGTGCGCATGGTGCCGCTCGTCAGGTCGTCGGATGCCAGGGCTGGCGCAAGCTCGAGGAACCAGGCCTGGAACAAGGCAGCGGCATCGTTTGCTCCACTCATGTCATGGTTCCAGCCGTCCAACCGCTCGAGTGCCTGAAGCTCGGACGGCGTGTCGGTTCTGACTGCGGAGAGGAGCAGGGGCAGCAGTTCCTCGGCATGAAGCGAACGCGTATCGGACTGGATCTCGCTGAAGTCATCGGCCGTCAGGCCCCGGCGATCTGCAAGCAGATCGGTAATGCGCCGGGCGCGGTAGGGCTCGGGAAAGTCCGAACCAATGGCGGGAGACAGAGCCGCGATGGCCGGGCGGTTGTTTGCCGTGACGATCGCACCGCCGGGCGGATCGAAGACGTGCGGAAGGTCATCGAACGGCACCCAACCGGTCCATTCCATTTCGCCTGACCAGCCCTCCGCCGGAGAACGTCCGTCGCCAGCCGCGCGCACGGGAATCCGGCCTGGGGCGTAGTAGCCGATGTGGCCCTCGACGTCTGCGTAGACGAAGTTCTGCGACGGCACGACGAAGTGCCGGAGCGCCTCCGTGAACTCGGACCAGTTGCGGGCCCGATTGACACGTAAGAACGCCACCACCGTCGTGTCGTCGTCGTCGAGCGCGGTCCATCGCAGAGCCATGGGAGGAAGAGGCGTCCGCTCCGGGCCGGTCCCCGACGCTTCCGCGACGGCGTTGATCGCGTCCGAGATCAACGGCCCATGACGTGTGAAGCGAACCGTCAGATGTACGGGGTCCTCACCTCGAATCTCGATCACTTCATCGATGGTGCGGAGCGGCTCGAACGTCCCCTGGAACTCGACCTGGGTTCCAGTCGGGTCGAGACGTTCGATGAAGAAGTCCTGGACATCGGCGCCGACATTGGTGACGCCCCAGGCGATCGATCGATTCCGTCCGGTTGCAACTCCTGGAGCGCCTGGGAGCGTGGCGCCCATCACGTCGAATTCCTCCCCCCCGGACAGCCGGGCCAGGTACCAGACCGACGGGATTCGGGTGCCGAGGTGCGGGTCGTTCGCGAGAAGTGGAAAGCCGCTTGCCGTGCGAGATCCCGAGACGACCCAGCTGTTGGAGCCGAGCGATTCGATAACGGACCCTCCAAGCAGGAGGTCGCGCACCGCAGGATGTCCGCTCGAGAACGTGTGCGCAAACAGCCTGCTCCAGTCTTCTCCTCTTGAAGCGGGCGACGATGACGCATTGCGCGCTCCCTCGCTGCGGCCAGGCGAGTGCTCGACCGAGGCGTCGATGGCGGTACCGGGAATGATGGTCAGACTGTCGAGCGAGTCCTGCTGCATGAGAGCGTTCGCGCGCTCCGTTCCGACCCGCGCCACCAGGTCGTGTCGCAGGAGCTCGGACGAATAGTTCATGCTCAGGTCCCAGGCCATCATCTTCACCCAGCCGACGACGTCGGGCCCCGTCCAGGGTTCCGGCGCGAAGCGGAGCAACGTGAACTCGGGAGGAAGCCGGCTTCCACGGTTGGCTTCGAGAAACGCGTTCACGCCGGCAACGTACGCGAGGATGTCGTCTCTTGCCTCGCCCGGGAGCCGGTCCCACGCGGCCTCGGCGGCCCGGCCAGTGCCGAGCGTCCGCAGGAATCGATCCTGCGCCAGCGTCGCGGCGCCGAAGATCTCCGAGAGACGGCCATGGGCGATCCGCCGTTGAAACTCCATCTGCCACAGGCGGTCCTGTGCGTGGACGTAGCCGAGACCGAAGAGGGCGTCGCGTCTGTTCGATGCGCGCACGTGCGGAATGCCGCTCGTGTCACGGACGATCTCCAGTGGAGCCGTCACGCCACTCACCGTTACCGTGCCGTCGACGAGCGGCAGCGAGCGGCGAAGGTAGAGATACATCGCTGCCGTGAGACCGAGCACCAGTAAGAGGATCGCGGCGAGCACTTTGGTCGCAGTCCGTCGCATGACAGAATCATAGTGAAGTGCTGAAGCCCACGCTCGATCGCCTCTACACGACGTTCAACGCCCCGGACTCGGCAAGCGATCCGATTCAGATCGTCCGCAGATTCAAGCGGCCGGACGATCTCGAGGTCGTGGCGTTCAGTGCGGCGTCCCTCGCGTTCGGGCGCGTGGCAAGCGTCCTTCAGTCCATCGAGCGACTGCTCGCCGTCATGGGTCCGCATCCGGCCGACTATGTGCGCCGGTTCGATCCGTCTCGCGATCGTCCAGCGTTCGCGGGGCTCGGCCACCGGTGGGTCCGGGCAGATGATGTCATCGCGCTCGTGTGGCTGATGAAGCAGATGCTCGAACGATCGGGCTCGATCGAGGCGTTCTTCACCGACGGCGGCGACGCGTCGGCCGAAGACGTCGGTCCGGATCTCGACCGCTTTGCCGCTCGCGCGATGTCGATGGATCTTCGTGCGGCCTACCGGCGCGTGCCGGCACGTCCAGGCGTCGCATTCTTCTTCCCGCGTCCATCGGCAGGGAGCGCCTGCAAGCGGCTCAATCTGTTTCTGCGGTGGATGGTCAGACGGGATGCGCTCGACCTCGGCGTATGGTCATCCGTCGCGCCGTCGAGGCTGGTCGT
The DNA here is from genome assembly GCA_050250175.1 of Vicinamibacterales bacterium. Lineage (GTDB taxonomy): Bacteria > Acidobacteriota > Vicinamibacteria > Vicinamibacterales > CAVVIG01 > JBFWPD01. Next base: position 2,201 of record JBFWPD010000019.1, on the reverse strand, counting down.
TCCTCTCGACACACACGTCGTACGGGTGGCGCGCTGTCTGCGCCTGACGCGCTATACCAGCCCGGGCTGGCGCATGGCGCAGGACATCACACGGTCGCTTCGCACGCTCGATCCGGACGACCCGATCAAATATGACTTCGCCATCTGCCACCTGGGCATGATGAACGCCTGCGGGTTCAGTCGGCGTCAGGGAGACGAGCACTGTCCGCTGCGTGGACTGTGCCGGCCAGGCGTGCGTAGACGGCTGCGGTCTCCTGGACCATCCGCTCGACGGTGAACCTCTGTCGGACGCGGAGCGCTCCGGCTTCGCCCAGTCGCTTCCGCAGCGCCTCGTCGTTCAGCAGGCGCACGATTGCCGCCGCCAGCTCGCTCGCATCCCTCGGAGGGACCAGCAGTCCTGTCCGGCCGTCCTGGACGATCTCCGGAATGCCGCCAGTGCCCGTTGCGACTACCGGGCGCGCGCACGCCATCGCGTCGAGAATCGACGTGCCGAGGCCCTCGGTGACGGAGCTCATGACGAAGATGTCGAAGCTCTTGAGGCATCCGAGGACATCGGTACGGAAGCCTGGCAGGAGGACGTGCTTCTCGAGCCCATGTTCGTGAATCTGACGCTCGAGCTGTTCCCGCAGCTCGCCCTCTCCCAGGATGATGAAGCGGGCATCCGGCACCCGCCTGACGACGATCCGTGCGGCCTCGATGAGATACCGCTGTCCCTTGTGCGGAACGAGCGCCGCGATATTGCCGACTACAGGTGCGTGATGGGGCAGCCAGAACGCTTCGTGGATGTTCACCGGCGGTGCCGCATGAACATGTTCGAGGTCGATGCCTTCGTGGACAGTGACGACACGCGGCGCTGGTATCCCGTCCTCCAGCAGAAGATGCCGGATGGCGTCGGACGCCGCGATGAAGCAGTCCACCTGTCGATACTTCCACCGGGAGAACGAATTGCTTTTCAGGCGGAAGTCGACGCGCCTTGACGCCACCAGTGCCGGAGAGCGTCCGCGTCCGGCGCTCGCGCCCGCACCCATCGACAACGCCAGCGCCGCCACGGCGACGCCATGCGGATCGTGCGCGTGAAGAACGTCAGGCCGCAAGCGACGGATCACGCGGGACAGGCGCCAGGCTGCCGACAGATCCATCTCGGTCCTCGGCGCAATCGGAATCAGCTCGAGCCCCTCTTCCGCGCGGCGCTTCAGCTCGCCCTCGGGATGCGCCACGAGAACGGCGCGATGACCGATTTCGCCGAGCCCATTGACCGTCAGCAGAACCTGGTTCTGTCCGCCACGCCACGTCCGCGCGGTGTCGATGTGAACGGAAAACATTTCGGGCTGCCGGCTTCAGGCGTCAGGCTTCGGGCTGCCCGCGGCAGACTGTGAACGTTCCGCTGAGGAGCTGGCCTGATGCAGCTCCCAGAGTTTCGCGAACTTGAGAAAGACGTAGTACGCGTTCAGCGTCGAGATGACCAGACCGGCCCGGCCATCCCGGTAGCCACCGCGCGCAACGTAGTTGCGAAGGAAGGCAATCGGAGGGTGGCCGAAGAGATCGACCACGCTGGCCTTGCGCCCCGCCTCGTGCATCTGTCGCGCAGCGTAGGTCGTGTACTTGTTGATGGTGTCCAGGTGCGCCGCGACGTCCGCGTATGGATAGTGTTGCAGCTCTCCACGGAGCGTGCCCACAGTGCCATCGGCCCTGATTCCCTCATGGACATACTGTCCGGTCCACCGCGCCGACCGGCGATCGTACAGACGAGTCTGATGATCGGGGTACCAGTCGGTTCCCCGAATCCAGCGACCCAGATGCCACGTAACCCGCGGCACGCGAAAGGCGACATCCCGAGGGGCGGACGCGATGGTTGACTGAATCTCGCTGGCGAGTGCCGGGCTGACCCGCTCGTCGGCGTCCAGCGACAGAATCCAGTCGTGCCTTGCCACTGAGGCCGCGAAATTCTTCTGATCCACGTAGCCCGGCCAGGGACGCACGATCACGTTATCCGTGAAGCGGCGGGCGATGGTGGCGGTGTCGTCGGTGCTCTCCGAGTCCACGACGACAACTTCATCGGCCCACGCGACCGATTCGAGCGCGGCCCCGATATTCGCCGATTCGTTCTTCGTGATGATTGTGACGGAGAGCTTCACGGCGCCGAGTGTACTTCCCGGGCAGGTAGGGCAGGTAGGGTGGGAGGGGCAGGTGGGCGCGGGAGG
>JBFWPD010000018.1:0-18149 GCA_050250175.1 Vicinamibacterales bacterium | reverse complement strand
CGAATGCTCCGGTCGAACCCTGCAATAGAATTGGGATCCGCTACGAGACCGACGGAGAACGACTGACGCTGTGCAAGGACGTCACCATGTCCATGCTCATCCGCGTATGGCATTTCTGGAGTCTCTGCGCTGGGTGGGCCCGCATGAGCTTGGCAATCGCAGGAACATTGCGCTCGCTCGAGGAGAACAAAAGACTCCTCATGCGATGACTTTTGTCCGTGGCGAGCTCCGCCCGACGCTCCAAGCCGGCGCCTCAGGTGCAACCCGCGCCATCCAACGCTTCCAGTTGCGTCATCCATTCTCGACACGCAAGAAGAGGGAGGGCTGCGGAAGACCCCCAACACACTTCTTTCGATACTGAGCCGGTTCCGTGCGATTATCTGCACGCCCCGGCGGTTGCCGGGTGCGGCGGCCGGCGGTGAGTGCCATCGAGGGACGGTGATGGTGGTATCGATACCGGGTTCGGGGTGTGCGCCTGTTCGCGTGGGACTAGCGGCCGTCCTCATGGCGATCGTCCTGTTCGCCGTGGGAACGGACGTTGCCGGCGCCCAATCGTCACCGGCGCCTCAAAGCGGCCCGGCCCTGGCCGTTCTTCCCTTCACGAACGTCACCGGCGACCCCGCCGACAACTGGATCAGCGAGGGCATCGCCGAAGCCGCGACCTCCGACCTCGGAACCCTCGCAGGAATCATGGTGATCGGCCGCGAGACCATCCTCGACGCCCTTCAGGCGTCGGGCAACGGCCCCGAGGCGAGAATCGACGACGCGGCGGCTCTCAGCCTGGGACGTCTCGTTGGCGCGACCTGGCTGGTAAGTGGAAGCTTTCAACGCGCAGGTGGAGTCATTCGAGTCACCGCGCGGGTGGTGGATGTCGCGACGGGGTCGGTGGTCGAAGCGGCCAAAGTCGACGGCGAGGCCTCCGACGTCTTCGGCCTTCAGGACCAACTCGGTCGTGCGCTCCGGACCGGAATCGAGGCCACGCTGCTGGCGCGAGCGGCGTCGGCACCAACCGGCGCTCCGCCCCGCCTCGAAGAGCCGCCGCGCATCGTCGCGGTCACTCCCGAGAGCTCGACGCCTTTCGTTGATCGTCCCGTCGAACCGGAGGCGCCCGCACCACCTGCCAGCACGGTCGCACCGCCCGCGGTCTCCGCTCCTCCGCCGCCGAACACACAATCGGCATCTACCGTGCTCGCGACGCCGGGCGGTCTCATCGACGGTCCCCCGGTGCCAGTCGCCCCCGAGATCATCACGCGCGACGAAACCGGGCGGGCGACGATGCGCGCGGTGCGAATCACGGAGGAGTTCGTCGTCGACGGCCAGTTGAACGAAGCGTTCTACGGCACGATCCCCGCGGTCAGCGATTTCATCCAGCAGGACCCGGACGAGGGAGCGCCGGCGACCGAGAAGACCGAGGCCTGGATCGTGTTCGACGACGAGAACATCTATGTGGCGGGACGCTGCTGGGATTCGCAGCCCGAGCGGATGATCGTCAACGAAATGCGGCGTGACGGTCCCGTGATGCAGAACGAGAATTTCGCGGTGATATTCGACACGTTCTACGACCGCCGCAACGGTTTCATCTTTCACGCCAACCCGATCGGCGGCATGTTCGACGGTGACGTCCGCCCGACGCTGAACCGCGACTGGAACGGCGTCTGGGACGTGAAAACGGGACGATTCGACGGCGGCTGGACCATCGAGATGGTCATCCCGTTCAAGACGCTCCGCTACCGGACGGGCTCGTCACAGGTCTGGGGCGTCAATCTCCGGCGAATCGTCCGATGGAAGAACGAGCTCTCGTATCTCGTCCCGGTGCCGTCGACGTTTGGGCTCGGGGGCATCGCGCAGCCGTCGCGCGCGGCGACGCTGGTCGGACTCGAAGTGCCGGGGGCATCGAGCAACATCGAGATCAAGCCGTACGCGATCACCGACCTGACCAGCAACATCAACACCAACCCGCCGATCGACAACGAGCTTGGCGGCGACTTCGGCTTCGACTTCAAGTACGGCGTCACGGAAAGCCTGACCGCCGACGTGACCTACAACACCGACTTCGCGCAGGTCGAAGCCGACGAGCAGCAGGTCAACCTCACGCGCTTCAGCCTGTTCTTCCCGGAAAAGCGCGAGTTCTTCCTCGAGGGCCAGGGCATCTTCGACTTCGGCGGCGTCCGCTCGTCGGGCGGCCAGGGTGGAGGCAATGGCCTGGCGCCAGTGCTCTTCTTCAGCAGGCGAATCGGCCTCGATCGAGGGCAGCCGGTGCCGATCGACGCCGGCGGCCGGCTGACCGGCAAGGTCGGGCCCTTCACCGTCGGCCTCCTGCACATCCAGACGGCCAAGGTCGAAGAACGGCAGACACCCTCGACCGGCTTCGACGTCGTCCGCCTGAAGCGCGACGTCATGCGCCGCAGCAGCATCGGCGCACTGGTCACCCGCCGATCGATTTCGGAGACCGGCCCGGGCGAGAGCTACTCCTATGGCGTCGACGGGAATTTCTCCTTCTACGACAACCTCGACATCACGACATCCATCGCAAGGACGGACACCGACGGCGTCAGCGGCAGCGACCTGAGCTACCGCGCGAACGTCGACTACAACGGCGACCGCTACGGACTTCAGGCCGAGCGGCTCGTCATCGAAGAGAATTTCAACCCGGAGGTCGGATTCCTCCAGCGCGGGGACGTCCGCAGGAACTTCGGCCTGCTGCGATTCAGCCCGAGGCCGGATTCAGACTCGATCAGAAAGTTGATCTGGGACGCTTCGGTCGACTACATCACCGACAATTCCGATCGACTCGAGACGCGCACCATCGAGGCGGGCTTCGGCATCGATCTGCAGAACAGCGATCAGTTCAGGCTCCGGTTCATCCGCAGCCACGAGCTGCTCGTCGAGCCGTTCGACATCACCTCCAGCGTCACGATTCCCGTCGGCGGCTACGACTTCCAGGACGGACAGATCTCGTATCTGTTCGGCCAGCAGCGGAGGCTCTCCGGGCGCGTCCTGGTGTCGCGAGGCACGTTCTACGACGGCGACAAGACGAGCCTGAACGTCAGCAGCGGGCGGATCGAAGTCACTCCGCAGATCTCAGTCGAACCGGGAGTCACGATCGACTGGGTCGATCTGCCGCAGGGCAGGTTCACATCCAAGCTCGTCAGCACGCGGACGACCTACACGGTGACGCCTCGCATGTATGTCGGCGCGCTGCTGCAGTACAACGCCTCGCGCTCGGCGATCAACTCGAACGTGCGGCTTCGGTGGGAGTACATCCCGGGAAGCGAGCTCTTCGTGGTCTACACCGAGGAGCGGGACACGCTGACGCCTCGCTTCCCTACGCTCGAGAATCGGGCGCTCGTCATCAAGATCAACCGGCTGTTCCGGTTCTGATATGGAAGACCGGTTCGTTGATCCTAGAGGTGCTATGGGTCCTTCGGGTCCTCTTGGTGCTGGTTGAACCCTGAGGACGGGTGCTTCGGGTCCTTCAGGTGCTCAGCATAGGCAGGACTTCAGGGTCCCGAAAGCACCTTGACGACCGGACCAAAGGACCTGAAGGCTGCTCTTCAGCACCCTCCGACATACTGCTCAGCCTGACCTTCGCACGGCTTCGCACTTTCTCTGCGGAGAGTCTTCGAACGGCGCAGCCACGTAACGAAGCGCCGGTATCATGAGCCCGCTGAGAAGGGCGGGCCCATGATCGGAACGTCGAAGATTGCGTTGAGGGTGGTTGCGCTGGCTGCTCTCAGCGTTGCGGCTGGCGAACGGCAGCTTCACGCCCAGGACACTCCCCCGCGATCTCAGGACGAGCAGCTCCGGACGATGCTCGGCCTCGGCGACGCCGACGGCTGCAGCGTGCTGCTGGGTGTCGCCGACAACGGCGGCGACGTCGCGCAGGCGCTGGACGGACTGGCCGCGCTCGGACAGATCGGCAACGAGCTGAGGGCGATCTGTTCTCCGAGCGCCGTCACTTCTGCATCGTCCACAGGAGGCGGGATCACCTCGATTCAAGGCACGAAGTCGATGGCCCAGTTCTCCTTCGTGCGGTCGCTCGTCGGCGGCACGCGTCCCGCCCCTGCCCCGAAGCCGAAGCCGTCGCCGAGCCGGAGCTTCCTGCAGGTCCCATCGCCCGACGTCATGTTCGCCGAAGGCGCTGCAGGCGCCGCGATCTTCGGCTCGATCGAGCTCACGCAGAACGATCGAAGCGACACGGCGTTCGAGAGCGGGTACGACGGCAGTCTGAATGGCCTGACCGTGGGGGCCGACTACGTGGCCGGCCGGGCCATCGCCGGCGGCTGGATTGGACGGCAGCACCAGGAAGCGGACTTCACCCGATTCAGCGCGATCACCGACGACACGGGCGACGTGCTCAGTGAACCCGGAGTGCTGTCGACGGTTTGCGGCGGCCTGTCGAATGGCGGATCGTTCGAGCAGTCAGCCACCCGCTTCGGCGGGTTCGCAGGCTGGGGTGTCGGGGCGGCCGCCTTCGTCGACGCGTCGATCGGCTGGGTCCGGCGCGATCACGACTACGCGCGCAACGTATGTGTCATCGAGTCGCAGGGCGAGCTCACATTCGAGAACGGCGTGCTCAGGCACCTGGACGGACAGCAGACGGTGGACGACATCTACGCCGGGACGGTCACAGGCCTGACGAAGGTTCGAGAGACGAACTTTTCAGTCAGGACTGGAGGGAATGTCGGAACGCAAGCCGTCGTCTTCACCCCCAGAACAACCCTTGCCGTTTCGCGTGCCACGACGGAGGCATACAGCGAGACAGGCAGGAATACCGTCGCGACACCCGTCACACCGGTCGACGGCAACGATGGCAACCCCTTCACGAGGGTTCCTGGAGGGCCCATCGGTTACGAGCTGGCTTTCGAGGAGCGATCGCGAACGTCTGTGATGCTCGAGGCCGGCGCCGACATCGGCTTCGCGTTCGGCGCGCTCATGCCTTTCGCGTCAGGCTTCTGGCGTCACGAGTTCAACGACGACTTTCACACGGCCCGCGCGCGTTTCGTGCAGGATCTCCGTGCGGAACCGATGACGTTCGGCATCGGCTACGACCGCTACGACGCCAACGCTCTTCTGTTCGGCTTCGGGATCACCGCGTTCGCGGGCGATCGGGTGACCGCGCGCTTCGAATTCAGCCAGCTGCAGGGCGACGCGCTCTTCGACGCACGAACGATTACGGCACAGGCGCGCGTTCAGTTCTGATCCGCCATGAACTGGCTGGCGATGGAGTCGGTCGCGTTCATCAGCTATTCGAGCGCCGACCGCCTGCTCGGCGAACAGTTCCAGCGCGCGATCGAGCACTACCGCATTCCCAAGCCTCTGCGTGGCGCCGATCGCGGCGCCGGCGTCATACCAAAGTACCTGACACCGCTCTTTCGCGATCGCTCCGACGCCAGCGCAGGCGAGGACCTCGGAGCGACGCTCGAGAAGGCGCTCGAGGATTCCGGAGCGCTCATCGTCCTCTGCAGTCCTGCCTCCGCACGGTCGAAGTACGTCAATCACGAGATCCGCCGGTTCAAGGCGCTCGGACGGGATTCCAGGATCATCTCCGTCATCGTCGACGGCACTCCCCGCCGGTACGACCCGGCGACGGCTCCGGACGGGGCGTTTCCGCCGGCGCTCTTCGAACGAGTGGACGCCCTCGGCACGGTGCTCGACGCAAACGACGCCGAGCCGCTTGCGGCCGACATCCGGCCGGCTGGCGACGGGTTCGAATTCGCGAAGCTGAAGGTCGTCGCGGCCCTGACGGGGGTCACGCTCACCGAGCTGACGGAACGCCAGTTCGAAGCGCAGCGACGGGAGCGCGCCATTGCGTTCGCGGTTGCGGGTGTGATGGCGACGCTCGCCGTTGCCGCCGGCATCGCAGCCGTCGTTGCATACCGGGCGGCGGACGAGGCACGGACGAGACTCTCGCAGGCCATCGACATGGCAGCCCGGCGCGTCGACGACAGCCAGCGGTTCGCGGACGAGTACGGCGTGCCGGTCAGCGTCATCAGGCAGCTGCTTGCGGGCGCCGATCAGGACTTCACCAATCTTCTCGGCGCCGACGAAACGGGCGCTCCCATGCTGGAGCTCGAGCGTGGCCGTCTCCGCGTGCAGTTCTCACGCTTCTACGGGACGATTGGCGATCGTGAGCAGCAGTTGAAACAGGCCGAGGAGGGGGTGGCAATTCTGGACGGTCCCACAGTGGGCCGCCAGCTCGCGCGTCCTTCCAGCTGGTTCGCAACGGTGCCGGCACCCGAGCGGCTCGAACACGAACAGCTTCTCGGACTGGAGGCACGTGCCCTCGCCGTCGCCGCTTCGGGTGGTGACGAGACCCATGTCATGGGCATCCTGGAGGAAGGGCGCGATCGCGCGATACGGGCCGGACGGCAGGACCACGTCGCGAGGTTCTGGACGCGCATCGGCGAGCGGCACTACCTGCAGGCCAACCTCACGGAGGCGCGCGAAGCGCAGGACGCCGCCCTCGCCGCGCTGACGTCGTTCCTGGCGAGCAACGCCGGGATGCAGCCAACGCTCGAGCGCGCGGCAGCCCTGTCCGATCGCGCACAGCTGCTGATGGAGAGCGAGCGACATCAGGAGGCGTTCGACGATCACGCCGAAGTCGTGTTGCTTCTCGAGAAGGAGGCTGCAGCCAACCCGTCGGACAACAACGCCAGGCAGAGCCTCGCGCAGGCGCTTACGCGCAACGGCGACATGCGGTACGGCGTCACCGGAGACTGGGACGCCTCCATTCCTGACTTCGAGAAGGCACTGGCGATCTTTCAGGAGGCGTACGACAGCGATCCGGCGCGCGCCGACTTCGCCAGAAACCTCTCAATCGCGCTCGACCACATGGGCGACGTGATGCTTCAGCGGCTCGACACCGCCACGGCAACGACCTACTTCGATCGATCGCTGGCGATCCGCCGCCAGGCGCTTGCAAGGTTTCCCCAAAGCGCCGAGGCACGGCGCGACGTCATGGTGTCGCTCGAACGTCAGGGAGACATCGCTCTCGCAGAAGGCAACGTCCGGGAGGCGCTCGCGTCGTACGACGAAGCCCGATCGATCCGGACCGCCGGTCCGACGACGTCCGCCGAACGGGATCTCGTGCTCGAGCGCGATCTCGCGCTCCTCTGGTCGAGAACTGGCACCGCGAGAAGTCTGCTCAGCCTGTCGCAGCCCTGGCGTGAGGCGCACGAGACGTCCATCGACCTGATGACGTCTTTGACCCGGCTTCCCGACGCGCCGGCTGGCTGGCTCCGCGATCTGGCGGTGCTTCACACCACCTATGCTCAATCGCTGAGGCGCGCCGGGAGGACGGCCGAGGCTCGCGAGCATCTCGGCTCCGCGCACGAGCTGATCGTGCGGCAGCTCGAGATCAATCCCGCTGATCCGCGCCTCCAGGCCGACAGGATCGAGCTCGAAGGTCTGATCGCGGAGATTGAGTGACGACCACAACCGGTGAACAGCCCGCTATCCGCGGTTCAGTCAGGCGTGCTCGGCCTCGCGCTTCAACGCCGCAGCGAACTCGTCGAACGCCGGCTGAAGATTGGGAATGGTGCGGCCGATCAGCGGCGCCAGCAGTCCCGTAAAGGACTCTTTCATCTCGAACTCGACCTCGCCGCCACCGGGCCTCGGCGTCAGCGTGAACACCCGCTCGCCGACGAACAGGCCGAGCGGCATGCCGCCGCGCCACACCATCTTTCTCGGAGCATCCGCCGTGACGACGTCCATGGGAAATGCCCGCCTTTGACTGATCGTCGCGTGGACAGTGATGCGCTCGCCCGTCGCGATGCGGCCTTCCACCTTCGTTACCGTGGGATTCCACCGTTGATAGCGGGACGCATCGGTGAGGATGGACCAGATCCGATCGGCCGTTGCCCGAATCGAAATGCGTGAGTGGAATGTCTTCATGAACAGTTCGCCAGAAAATCCCCGATGCCATCGCGAAAAGAGCCGGCCACCAGCAGCGTCGCGGCGCTACACATCAGTCCGATCCAAAGACGCGTGAGGCTTGCCCTGCGCTCATGGAAATCTCACCGTAGCACAGGGCAGGGGGGCTGGGGGCGGTTGCTAGAATGAACTGATGTCCCTGGCGCCGGCAGAAGCCGCACTCGAACAGCCCGTCGTCGCCGCAGCCGAGACACCAGCCAGACCCCGGACGGCGTACCTCGTGCTCGCGGCGGTGAGCGCGTCCCACCTGCTGAACGACACCGTGCAGTCGATGGTGCCGTCGATCTACCCGATTCTCAAGGACGGCTTTGGCCTGACCTTCTCACAGGTCGGCCTGATGACGCTCGCGCTGATGCTGACCGCCTCAGTGCTTCAGCCCATCGTCGGCTGGCTGACGGATCGACGGCCTGAACCCTTCGCGCTGGTCGCCGGGATGATCTTCACGCTGATGGGGCTGCTGCTCCTGTCGGTCGCGTGGACCTTCACGCTGCTGCTGCTTGCCGCGGCGCTGATGGGCGTCGGCTCGTCGGTGTTCCATCCCGAGTCGTCTCGCGTGGCGCGAATGGCATCCGGCGGCCAGCACGGGTTCGCGCAGTCGGTGTTTCAGGTCGGCGGCAACGCAGGCTCTGCGATTGGGCCCCTGCTCGCCGCCTTTCTCGTCGCGCCCTACGGCCAGGGCAGCATCGCGTGGTGCGCCCTGCTGGCCATAGCGGGAATCTATCTCACTCGCCGCATCGGCCGCTGGCAGCGCGCGAACCAACCTCCGCCGTCCGCAGCAGGCGTTTCACGCGGACCCATGCACGCCATCCATACGGATCGGAAGCACGTCGCGACCGCGCTCGTCATCCTCGCGGCGTTGGTCTTCTCGAAGTACTTCTACCTGGCAAGCCTGAGCAGCTTCTTCACCTTCTACCTGATGGCGAAGTTCGCAGTGTCGGTGCAGGATGCACAGCTCTACCTCTTCATGTTTCTCGCTGCGGTCGCCGCAGGCACATTTGCCGGCGGACCGATCGGTGATCGGATCGGACGCAAGCCCGTCATCTGGGGATCGATCCTCGGCGTGCTGCCCTTCTCGCTCGCATTGCCCTATGCCGATCTCTACTGGACCGGCGTACTCGCTGTCGTCATCGGATTGATCATTTCGTCGGCGTTCTCCGCGATCGTCGTGTATGCGCAGGAGCTGGTTCCCGGCCGCGTCGGGCTGGTTTCCGGCGCCTTCTTCGGCTTTGCGTTCGGCATGGGCGGCATCGGAGCCGCCGCGCTGGGACAGCTCGCCGACCGGATCGGCGTCGAAGGCGTGTACGCGATCTGTGCATTTCTGCCCTCCCTTGGCCTCCTCGCGGCGTTCCTGCCGGAAGAAGAGAGTCGCCGCCGCACACCACCTTCGCGGGGTTGATTGCACCGGTCGCGGTGCACTAAGCTCGCGACTTCCAGCAATGGTCGGCAAAACGGTTCTGCACTACCGCGTGCTCGAGCAATTGGGCTCGGGCGGCATGGGCGTTGTCTACAAGGCCGAGGACACCAAACTGTCCCGGAACGTAGCACTGAAGTTCCTGCCTCCCGATCGCGCCGGCGATCGCGACGCGATGGAGCGGTTCGTGCGCGAAGCGCGCGCAGCCTCGGCGCTGAACCATCCGAACATCTGCACGATCTACGCGATTGACGAAGCCGAGGGACAGCAGTTCATCGCGATGGAGCTGCTCGAGGGACAGACGCTCCAGCACAAGCTCAACCGTCAGCCGCTCGACATCGGCCTGCTCATCGACCTCTCGATTCAGGTCGCCGACGCGCTCGACGCCGCGCACAACAACGGCATCGTGCATCGCGACATCAAACCCGCGAACATCTTCGTGACCACGCGGGGACAGGCGAAGATCCTCGATTTCGGACTCGCCAAGCCCACGGCCGCCCGCAACCGTGCGCCCGATCCCGCGATGGAAGCCACGATGGTCGTCGGCGCGGCCGTTGAAACGGAGATGGTGGCACTTGGAGACGCCACGGAGCTCCAGCCGTTCGAGCTGACGGCAAAGGGCGTCGCAGTCGGGACGATTGCGTACATGTCGCCCGAGCAGGCGAGGGCCGAAGATCTCGACGCACGCACGGATCTGTTCTCGCTCGGGGTCGTGCTCTACGAAGCGGCGACGGGACATCGCACTTTCACGGGAAAGAGCTCGGCCCTGATCTTCGACGCCATTCTCAATCGCGAACCGATCGCGCCGATGGAGCTGAACCCGGAGATCCCGGCCGACTACGAGCGCGTGATCGCCAAGGCGCTCGAGAAGGACCGCGAGCTTCGCTATCAATCGGCAGCCGACATGCGGGCCGACCTCCAGCGGCTCAAGCGCGAACGTGAGTCGGGACTGCGGCCCTTCAGGAGCGGCGCGTCGCCGGCCAGCTCCGGCCGCAGCGGATCGAGCTGGCCGTCGGCGCAGATGCATCCTCAGGCGTCCGCGGACTCCGCGCAGGTGCCTCCTGCCTCCATTCCGGCGCCAGCCACGCCGTCCGCGATGGGTCGCCTTCCCCTGATAGGCGGCGCGGCAGCGGCAGTCGTCGTGGTCGTTGCAGGCGTGATGTTCCTGCGATCGGGAGGCGATGCTCCGGAAACGCTCTCGTCACCGGTGGAACAGTCCGCTCCGGCTCCGGAGCAGTCAGCGGCCGCAGCACCGGCCGCGGAGCCAGCCGCAGCGCCGCCGGCGGCCGGCGCCACGGTTGATGCAGCAGGCGCCGCAGGCGCTCCGCCGTCACCTGCACCAGCGGCCGCTGCCCCCGCGCCGGCTGCGGCACCGCCCGCGGGCGCCGCACGATCAGGCGATCCGGCCGCGGAGGAACTTCGTGTCGCACGCGCCAAGTACGACGCGGGCCTCTACGACCAGGCGCTGACGGATCTGCAGGAGATCGTCGCGAACAATGCGACCAGCCCGAGCGCGCCAGCCGCGCACCTGCTGATGGCGAGCACCTTCGATCGCCTCAGCCGTCCGGACGATGCGGCGGCCGCGTACGTGGAACTACGCGCGCGATTCCCGAAGAGCCCGGCGGCCGCAGAAGGCATGTTCCTGATGGCGGAGCTCACGCAGCGGTCGCGGCGATCCGATCGCGACCAGGCGGCGCTCGCAATCTATGGGGACCTCGCCACCGCGTATCCCGCGAGTTCGCAGGCGCCCCGCGCTCTGGTCAGGAAAGCGGGTCTCGAAGAGCGGACGCGACAGCGGGTCGTTGACGAGCAGTTGCAGACGCAGGTGCCCGCACAACTCGTCACGTATCGCACGCTCGTAGAAAAGTACCCCGATGCGCAGGGCGTGGACACCGCGCTCGCGGAGCTGGCCGAGATGTACGACGACCTCCGGCGCTACGACCTCGCAGCGCGCGCGCTCGACGACCTCTCGCAGCGGTTTCCAGCCAATACAGTCGATGCGGCGTGGCGGGCGGGCGAACTGTACGAGGAACGGCTGAAGGACATGGCCGCCGCGCGCGCCGCCTACCTGCGAGTCCCGCAAACCTCGTCACGTTATCGGGACGCACAGCGACGCGCTCAGCGTCAGTAACCCGGAAATCGAACAATCAGAGGTGAGATCGTCGGCCTCGAACGAGGCCGACGATCCAGAGCTCGCGCTCAGGCCGGGCGGTTAGCCCTTCTGCACGCCAGGCTGCGGGACGATGCGGATATACGGCCGCGGCGACTTCCAGCCGCTCGGATACTGCTTCTTCGCGTCGTCGTCGGACACCGAGCCCGAGATGATGACATCCTCGCCCGGCTGCCAGTTCACCGGCGTCGAGACCTTGTGATTCGCCGTGAGCTGGAGCGAATCGATCACGCGCAGCACTTCGTCGAAGTTCCTGCCCGTAGACATCGGGTAGACGATGATCAGCTTGACCTTCTTGTCGGGGCCGATGACGAAGACGTTGCGGACCGTCTGGTTGTCTGCCGCGGTCCGGCCATCGCACGTGCCCTCGAGAGATGAAGGCAGCATGCCCCACGCCTTGGAGATCGCCAGCGTCGTGTCGCCGATCATCGGATAGTTCGGCGCGTGGCCCTGCGTCTCCTTGATGTCAGTCGACCACTTCTCGTGCTTGTCGACCGGATCGACGCTCAGGCCGATGATCTTGGTGTTCCGCTTGTCGAACTCCGGCTTCAGTTTGGCCATATAGCCGAGCTCGGTCGTGCAGACGGGCGTGAAATCCTTCGGATGCGAGAACAGCACTCCCCACGAGTTGCCGAGCCACTCGTGGAAGCGAATCCGCCCTTCGGTCGTTTCCGCCTCGAAATCGGGTGCTACATCGCCAAGCTGCAATGCCATTTACGTACCTCCCGTATGTATGTGTTCTTGAGATCTCGTATCAAACCGCCGTAACGGCAGTCTCGTCAATCCCAGATCCTTTGGACGCCGGAACGACAGGAAACGTTCTTCGCGGAGTTCGAGGTTGGGACAAGCGCCGCGATGTCGTTGCGGAAGCGAGAATTATAGTCGCGAACGGCCGTCACGAACCCGGCCTCGGATGAGCCGGCCTTTACAGTCGCACTCGCTTGTAGCGGAACCCTGCAATCCTTTCATCTGCCGGGTGCAGGCGCGGCGACGGGCTCCTCCGACCCCGCGCCGCGCACATGCTCCCTGATCGCGGTGGCCAGCTACTTCATCATCGAGTGGTCCATCGCGGAGACCGGTGCCATGACGTGGGCATAGGGCGTCCCTTTCCACATCACGTAGGGACCGCCGCCGGCGGGATCGGTCGGCAGGCCGTCAAGCGCCCTGATGTCAGGGACCGCGATCATCATGTGCGGCGGGTGCAGGTGCCACTGATTTGTCGCGGTCCGGCCGGTGGCGACGGGGTCGGTGTTGCTGCCCCAGGAACCGCCGGGAGCAATCATGTAGCCGATTCCGACATTGGGAACTCTTGGTTCGGTCTTCGCCATGAACGCCTCCATCCACTGCATCCAGGCGGCATCGAGACACATCGGATCGTTGCCCTCCGTGGTCGGATCGTCCGGCAGGCAGTTCCATCCGTTGGTGCCCGGCCGCACCGTCGATGGCTTGCCGCCCATCGTTGCCGGCCAGTCGAGGATGGTCGCGCCGCCGGAGATCGATTGAGGGGCGGCGGTCATTGCGTTCGCCACCTTCTCTTCGCGGCTCATCGCCGTTGAGCTGGTCCCCGCTGCCCGCGTCTGCGTCTGCGCCTGCACCGCCATCTCCAGCGGAACGACAACACCGCCGGTAGCCGTGCCCACCCAGGCCGTCAGGGCCATGCCAGTCAGTCCAAGCCAGGTCGCGCGTAGAATTTTCATGCTCGAGTCTCCTTTCTACGCGGGAACTACGGAGGCGCGCCGGCGGCGGTTACGAAATGTTCGAGAGCTCCCGGAAATTCTTCCGGCCGTCACTATCGTGTAACCGGCGGGGCGTTTCCACCGCAGTACCTCCAGCCCGAGGTGTCGGGGCGTGACGCAGGAACAGGAACGCCTCTCGGGCAGCCTCATGCAACGCGCCCAGGCGGGCGACCAGATTGCGTACGCATCGCTTCTGGCGATGCTGACGACGATCCTGCGTCAGTTCGCGCGGGCGCGACTGGGCGGGGTCTCGTGGATCGACGACGTGGTACAGGAGACCCTCCTGGCGATCGACAGGGCACGGCATACCTACGACGCCGCGCGCCCCTTTGCTCCCTGGTTTTATGCAATCGCGTCAAACCGTCTCATCGACGCGGTGCGGCGCGAACGGCGGGTGATGTCACGGGAGATTGCCGGCGATACGCTGCCTGATGCACCGGCCGCCACCGCATCGCCGCACGGGGAGATCGACGTTGAAGCAATCCATGCCGCGCTGGCGGCGCTGCCGGCACGTCAGCGGGAGATTATCGAAGCGCTGAAGTTCGGTGATCAGTCGGTCAGGGATGTCGCAGGCCGGATGCGCATGAGCGAGTCAGCGGTCAAGGTGACGGCGCACCGCGGATATCGCGCACTGCGGCGTCTGTTGGGAGAGCGCCGGAGTGAAGACTGAAGACCTGATCGTCCAGCTGGCGGGAGCAGCAGGCCCAGTACGTCCGCTGCACCGTCCGGGCATACGGTTCCTGCGATGGTTTGCCGCGTCGGTGCCCTTTGCCGTGGCGTTCGTCATCCTTGTCGGTCCCCGTCCGGATCTGGCGAACGCGCTCGGTCGAAGAGCATTCCTGGCATCGACGTCATTGATGATTGCAACGTCCCTCATCGCCGCGGGTGCCGCACTCGCGACCGGCGTTCCCGGCCGCGAACGCGCATGGGCCGGCGCCCTGCCGCCGGCACTCGCCGCTGTCTGGGCCGGACTGCTTCTCGCGTGGCTTGCCCCATCCGGCGCGCCGGAACCGCGGCTCGCCGTCCAGTCGCTTCACCTGCTCTGCATCGTGGAGATTGCAGCCATCGGACTGGCGCCCGCGATCGGGTTGTTTGCAATGCTGCGACGTGCGGCTCCCCTGCGGCCTGGCTGGTCGGCGCTGCTCGCGTCACTGGCCGGACTGTCTCTCGGAACCGCTGCGACCGAGTTCCTGTGCCCGATCAGCATCCCGATCCATCTCGTCTTCGGACATGCCTTGCCTGCGGCGACCCTGACAGTCCTGGCGGCGCTGGCAGGTCGATCGCGCCTCGCCTGGCTGCGATAGAAACAGGGTCATCCTGTGAATCAGAAAATTGACGGCCCGCGAGGCTTGCGGCTAGTATGTAAGTGATTACTTACTTATTTCAGCCCGGTCACAGGCAGTCTTGAACAAACTCCCAGCACGCAGAGCCGCTTCCGCTTCGCCCGCGAGGACGGTCTCCAAGGCCCGCATGCACGGCAATGCTCGCCGTCAGCAGCTCATCGAGACCGCTCTCCACGTGTTCGCGACACGGGGCTTCCGCGGGGCCACCACGAAGGCCATTGCCGAGGCCGCGGGCGTCAGCGAGGCGATGATCTTCCGCCATTTCCCGACCAAGAACGACCTCTACCTGGCGATCATCCAGGACAAGGCGAGCCGGCACGACGTGGACGGCATGCTGGACGAGCTCCGGACGAACATGATGGCCGGAGACGACAGCGCGGTCGTGCGCCAGATTGCGGAGAGGACTCTCGAGACCTTCGCGAGGGATCGCGACTACCAGCGCGTGATGCTGCTCGCGGCTCTCGAGGGGCACGATCTGGCGAGCCTCTCGAGGGAGACGTTCGGCCTGCCCATCTTCGCCCTCCTGCGCGACTACGTCGAGGAGCGCCAGGCTGACGGCGCGTTCCGTCGGGGTGATGCGACGCTTCAGGCATTCTCCCTCGTCGCCCTCCCGGTCTACTTCGCCATCGTCACCAGCCTGTTCGGCATGGATCTCGCCGCCCCGGCTGCAAACAAGACCGCTGGAGTCTTCAGCGAACTCGTTCTCGACGGCCTGCGTCCAAGGTCAGGTGGGCCCCGCCGGCCTGGCACCGGCTCGGCAGGCAGGTCCGCGGCGTCGAAGCGAAGGGCATCCCGGAAGAGGAGGAGGTCGTGATCGCGCGGTTCGGTGTGTTTGGCATTCGTCAGTTTCTTGCGCTGTTGCTTTCGGCGGGCATCATGTCTGCCTGCGGTTCGCCAGAAGCCACGGTCGATGCGACGGCACCTGGCACGGTCGAGGCCGCGCCCGCCCCTGTCGCGGTTGCGGTACAACCGGCGGTCGAGCGTGCGCTGCCACAGGTCGTTCGCGCGACAGGGACCTTCGTGGCCGACGAGATCTCTGAAGTCACGCCCCAGGTGTCCGGCCAGGTCATCGAGACACCGGTTGACGTCGGCGATGTCGTGAAAGCCGGTCAGCTCCTCGTGCGCCTCGACGACCGCGATGCGCGCCTCAGGCTGATGCAGGCCGAGGCTGCGCTCCAGCAGGCGCAGGCTCAGGCGGCGCGCGCGCAGGCCGAGGCGAAGCGCAACGCCGACCTCGTCCAGAGCGGCGACATTTCACGCAGCGCCTACGAGCAGCTGACGACGCAGGTGGCCGTGGCGGAAGCGGCCGTGGCGCAGGCCGACGCCCAGGTGGCCGGCGCGCGGAAGGCCCTGCAGGACACGCAGATACTTGCGCCATTCAGCGGGCATGTCAGCGCACGCGACGTCGCGATCGGCGAATACGTCAGCACCTCGGCGAACGTCGCGACGATCGTCCGCATCACGCCAATCAAGCTCGACCTGCGCGTGCCGGAATCGAATGCCGCGAATGTGCAGCGGGGAATGACGGTGACGGCTATGGTGCCGGCTCACCCCGAGACCACGTTCACCGGCGAGATCTCGGCGCTGAACGTCGCGATCGATCCGGCGTCGCGGTCGATGACGATTGCCGCCCGGTTTCCGAACAACGATGGCCGACTGATGCCGGGGATGTTCGGCACGGCGGACGTACAGCTGCCGGCGTCGGAGGCGGCGGTACTCGTCCCGCCATCCGCGATCGTGTCGATCGCCAACGGAGAGGCGACTGGCGTGTTCGTCGTCGAAGGCGACACAGCTCGCATGCGCGTCGTCCAGACGGGCGGGCAGCACGACGGGCTGGTCCGAATCCTCGCCGGCCTCGAAGCGGGCACACCCGTCGTCGTCTCCAACGTCGCTCAGCTGATCGACGGCTCCCTCATACGCGTGGAATCCGGATCGATCGCTTCCGCCACAGCCGATCCCGGCGTGACCCCGGCGCCGTCAGGCGCCGGCGCGCAATAAGAGGAACCGACATGCGCGCACTTGCCGAGCTCTGCGTCAGACGCCCCGTCTTCGCGACGATGCTCGTCCTCTCGCTGACCGTGGTCGGCGGGTACTCGTTCTTCGGTCTCGGCGTCGATCTCCTTCCGAACGTGGACGTCCCGACGGTGGCGGTGACCACCATCAACCCGGGTGCATCGCCGGAACAGATCGAGAGCGAGATCACCGAGACGATCGAGGGCGCCGTCAACACGATCAGCGGCATCGACGAGCTGCGATCGACGTCAGTCGAAGGCCAGTCGCTCGTCATCATCACCTTCCTGCTCGAGAAGGACGGCAACGTCGCCGCACAGGAAGTGCGCGACCGCGTGAACCTGATAGCCGCGCAGTTGCCGGAGACAGCCGAGGCTCCGGTCATCCAGAAGTTCGACCCCGGCGCCCAGCCCATCCTGCAGATCGCCGTCAGCGGCACCCGTCCGCTGCGCGAGCTGACGCGCATCGCCGACGAAGACATCAAGCAGCGGCTCGAGAGCGTCAGCGGCGTCGGCCAGGTACAGATCGTCGGAGGCGCCGAGCGCGAGATCCAGATCAGGCTCGACCCTGGCCGCATGCGGTCGTACGGCGTCACGGTCTCGCAGGTGGCGGCGGCACTGCGACAGCAGAACCTCGAACTGCCCGGTGGGCGTGTCTATCAGGGCGAGCAGGAGCTCACGGTCCGGACGATGGGCAAGATCGCCGACCCGGCCGAGTTCAACGCCGTCGCCGTCGCGAACCGCGACGGCTATGTCGTCCGCATCCGCGACGTCGGCGAAGCCGTGGACGCTCAGGAGGAGTTGCGGACGGCGTCGTTCCTGAACGGCCGATCGTCGGTGACGCTCATCGTGCAGAAGCAGTCCGGACAGAACACCGTCACGGTGGCGTCGGCGGTGAAGGCGCGCCTCGCGGCCCTGATGCCTGGCCTCCCCGCGGACGTGCAGACGTCGATCAACAACGACCAGTCGATCTTCATCCAGGCGGCGATTGCTTCGCTCGAGGAGCATCTCGTCCTCGGGAGTCTCCTGGCCAGCGTCGTGGTCTTCCTCTTCCTCGCGAATATCCGCACGACCCTCATCGCAGCGGTCGCCATCCCGACATCGATCATCGCGACCTTCGCGCTCATCAGCGCGATGGGCTACACGCTGAACCAGATCACGATGCTCGCGCTGACCCTGATGGTCGGCGTCGTGATTGACGACGCGATCATCGTGCTCGAGAACATCTACCGCTACATGGAGGAGAAGGGGATGCCGCCGTTCGAGGCGGCCATCGAGGGCACGCGGGAGATCGGCCTCGCGGTGATGGCGACCACGCTGTCGCTGATGGCGGTCTTCGTGCCCGTCGGCTTCATGGGGGGCATCGTCGGCCGGTTCATGTCGTCGTTCGGCCTGACGGCCGCCTTCGCCGTCGGCGTCTCGCTGCTGGTGTCGTTCACGCTGACGCCCATGCTCTGCTCGCGCTTCATCAGGCCCGTGGCCGGGGGCAAGGGCGGACACACCTCGAAAGACTCGAAGCTCTTTCATCCGATCGAGCGCGGATAC
>JBFWPD010000017.1:0-18281 GCA_050250175.1 Vicinamibacterales bacterium | reverse complement strand
CTTTCTGTAATCCGGCATCGACGATGGCGGCGAGCAGCACGTCGAGATTGCGCTCGCCGATCAATGTGCCGCCGTAGTAGAGGCGGAGGCGGTCATCGTCACGTGGAGCAGGGACGATCGATGGCAGGATGTCCCGTGCCCGGGAACCGGGATACAGATACGTCCATTCGCCGCCGGGGCGCCGCTGGCGATAGTGCTCCGCGCATGCGCGGGTGAGGCAAATCACGGCGTCGGCCCGTTCGAGTGCTTGCTCGGTCCGTGTGAGCATCGCGACGTCGTTGTTGGAGGCCCGATACGTCGGCCCCCGCATGCCTTCGAAGGTGAGAGGATCCTGGATTTCCGCAATCCACTGGATGCCGGCATTCGTCCTGGCGCGAGCCGCCTCGGCCGCGAGGTGCACCATGGCCACGCCTCCCGTGCTGTAGAGGACGTCGAACTCCCGCTCGCGCAGCAGCCGCTCGATGGTCGTCCGGTAGGCTTCCGTGATATGCCAGGGGGCAAAGACATCCGGCCGATCGCTCGGTGCCCATCGCCGCATCAGCCGTCTGAATCCCGTCTGAATGGTCCAGGTGCGCGGGACCTCCGGCACGCCGCTCACCAAATCGGCTTCGGCGTCCTCGGGCGAGGATCTTGTCACGATGGCGCAGGTGGCGCCGCAGTCGCGCAGCGATCGTGCACGGTCAGCGGCGTGAATACCGGCCGCGGTCTCGGCCATGCCAAAACGGTCGCTGACCATCAGGATCCTCATCGCGCAGCAACCCTCTCGTCGAAAACCGGAAAAAGCTCCTCCAGGTGATCGAAATCACGCACGGTGGTCGACGTGCCCTTCTCGAGCAGAAACACGAGGTCGCCGCGCCTGATGGTCGACAGCCGGTGGGTCACCATCAGCAGCGTCAGATCGAGGGCTCGCAGATTTGTCAGGAGCTGGCGTTCCGTTCGAGAATCCAGCGCGCTCGTCGCCTCGTCGAGGACCAGCACTTGAGGATCGCGGTAGAGCGCGCGGGCGATGCCGATGCGCTGGCGTTGCCCGCGGCTCAGGCCCTTGCCGCGCTCTCCCACGCGCGTGTCGTAGCCGTCCGGCAGATCGACCACGAAGTCGTCCAGGCAGGCCAGCCGTCCCGCGCGCTCGACAGCCTTGGGATCGACGTCCCTGACGCCAAAGGCGATGTTACGGGCGACGGTGTCGTCGAGGAGAAAGGTCTCCTGAGGTGCGTATCCGAGACCTGCCCGCCAGGCGACCTCGCGCCCGGAGAGTGGACTGCCGTCGATGAGGATCTGCCCTTCGTCCGGAGTGAGGAGGCCAGTGATCAGGTCGAGAAGTGTCGTCTTGCCCGCCCCGGTGGCGCCGACAACCACGGCCCGCCCGCCCCGTGGGATGACGAGGTTCACCCGCAACACGGCCGGCGCCCGGCGCGGATGATACCGGAAGCTCATGTCTCGCAGTTCGATGGACTCGTGGAGGGAGAATCGTTCCACGGGGCCTGCCGGGACGAGCACCGGCTCGCTCACCAGGCCCTCGGAGAACAAGTCGATGCTGGCCTTCTGTCGCGAGATTGCTGCCGCGGTACCGAAGAGGGATTCAAGTCCGGCCATGATTCGCGTGAGGACCAGCGCGAAGACGCCGAGCGTGGCGAAGGATTCCTGAGGTCCACCGCGGAACGCCAGCACGAGGCCGGCTGTCGTGATGCCAAGCGTGAAGAGCACTCGCCCTGCGTACCCGGGGAACCGGACAGCGAGCGTCGCCCAGGCCTGCGCCGCCGCTCGACGCCGGGCCTGCCGCGAGAAGTTTTCGTAGAAGAAGCTTTCGCAGTCCAGAATGCGAGCTTCCCGGATCCCCTCGAACACTTCCGCAGCCACGCGTGTTTCGGCGTACTGCGCCTCCAGATCTTCCTGGCCCAACCGCCGCCAGCGAGGCAGCAGCACCAGGTAGAGCGTCGTGTACACCGTCAGCGCCAGGCCCAGAGTCAGCGTCGCCATCGGGCCGTTCAAGGCGAACAGGCCTGCCGCCAGCACAACGCTCGTGACGGCCTGGCCCGCGGCGTGGGTGAGCGGCTGAATGACGCCCATCACCACCTGGTTCAGGCGCTCGACGTTGCGATTGAGGTGGATCGTCGGACGGGCCAGAAACCAGGAGTACGGCTGCGCGAGGTAGTTCGACATCATCTTCTCGCTGAGCGCGCAGCGGATATCTGCGATCAGGCGGATCTGGTACCTCGTCAGCCAGCCGCTCAGGGCCTCGCGCATCAGAAAGGCCGCTCCAATGGCTGAGCCCAGGCCCACCGCGATGATGCGGGGATCCTGCAAGCCGAACACCTCTGCCCAGCGTCGGAGGGGACTCTCGGATAGCGTCAGATTCGACCCGCCGAGAACCGCTACAAACGGCACGATCGCGGCCAGACCGCCGAACTCCACGAGACTGCAGACGAAGGAGAGGGGGAGATAGCGCAGCACTCGCGGCCGAGTGGCCGGGGGCAATAAATGCCACGTCTTCAGGAGCAACTCACCCATGACGGTATCTTCGCAACCGCTCCGAGCGGCCAGCGGCCGTGAATTGTACCGCGGCAGACACGCGTCCCCGCCATTCATCGTCGTGCCGACACGGGAGATCGAGTAGTCGAAAAGACCGCCGAGGGGCACGCCGGCTCGATCGTTGGCGCCGCCTTGTCGCGGCTTGGGGCCACATCTCGCGCACGTCCCGCGGCGTCACCACGAAACTCACGAAGGATCCCCTTGGTGCTGTTTCAGCGTGGACAGGCCACTAGTCTCTCGCCGAGACCAACACCGGAGCGGGCCGTTGTTGTGGCTCGTCGCCGATCAACGCCTGGGCGCGCAGCAACGCGGCCTCGATAGACGTGACCATATTGGCGGCCCCGATGTGTCGATGGAAGGCCGCCCGCGCCATCATCCGGGCCGGCTGATCGCGCATGCCGCACAGGAGGAGCGTCCGGCCACTCGCATGCAGGAGATCGGCGAAGCGCTCAATCGCATGGAGCCCGGTGCCGTCGATTGCCGTCATGTGGCGCAGCCGGAGCACCACGACGCGTGGCAGGTGCGGAATGTCCGGCGCGAGCTCCAGCAACTTGTCCGTGCTGCCGAACAGAAACGGCCCCTGAATCCGATAGATCGCCACCGTCGGCGGAATCGGCGCCGCATGGAGGCTGTGCGCGCGGCCCTGCGCAATGTAGTCGTCGGTCACCCGCGCGATCGTGGTCGTCGTCGTGACGCGACGGATGTAGAGCAGCCCCGCCAGGATCATGCCCGCTTCCACGGCGACGGTCAGATCGGCAAGCACGGTGAGCGCACACGTGATCGTCCAGACGATGGCCTCCGCCGGGCCGAGCCGCAGCACCTCGGGGATCTCGCGCCACTCGCCCATGTCGTAGGCCACCACGAAAAGCAGTCCTGCAAGGATGGCCAACGGCACATGTGCGGTCAGCGGTGCGGCAAACACGAGTACCAGCGCCAGCGTCACCGCGTGCGTGATGCCCGCGACAGGCGTCTGCGCGCCCGCGCGGATATTCGTGGCAGTTCTGGCAATCGCGCCGGTAGCGGGCAGACCGCCAAACAGGGGTGAGAGCACGTTCGCGACGCCCTGGGCCGTGAGCTCGACGTTCGGATCGTGGCGGTCTCCCGACATCCGATCGGCAACCACCGCCGAGAGGAGGGATTCGATCGCCCCGAGCATGGCCACGGTCAGCGCCGGCGAAAGCAACGTCAGGATGAGGTCGGTTCTGATCTCAGGCAGTCGCAGCGCCGGGAGGCCGGCGGGAATGCTGCCGAAGCGAGTGCCGATCGTATCGACTGGCAGATCGGCGAGCAGCGCGACGAGCGTCCCGCCGGTCAGCGCGAGAATGCTCCCGGGCACCCGGGGAGCCGCCCGGCGGCATGTGACCACGCCTGCAATGGTGCCGAGCGACAAGAGGGTCGCCGGCCACGACACGGTATCGGCCGCGGCCCGCAGGGCGGCCAGCCGCCCCAGGAAGTCGCCCGGCACCTCGCCGGTCTGGAGGCCGAGAAGATCACGAATCTGTGTGCTGGCGATGAGAATGGCGATGCCGTTCGTGAAGCCGATCACCACCGACCGGGGGATGTACTTCACGGCGGTCCCAAGGCCGGTGAGCCCCAACACCATCAGGATCACGCCGGCCATCACGGTACAGAGGAACAGGCCCTCGAGGCCGTAGGTCGCCACAATGCCCGAGACGACCACGACGAACGCCCCCGTGGGGCCGCCGATTTGTGTCCGCGAGCCACCGAGCGCGGAAATCGTGAAGCCTGCGATGACGGCGCAGTACAGGCCCGCCTGTGGCGGAACGCCCGACGCGATCGCAAATGCCATCGCGAGCGGCAGCGCGACCAGGCCTACGGTGATCCCGGCGGCGAGATCCCTGGTGAATGTCGCCCGTGAGTAGCCGCTGAGAGACTGGACGAGCTTCGGAAGAGGAATGACAGGCGCGCGTTGAAGCACGTAGAATATAGATATATTCTCATATTACGGTTCATGCTGCCACATGTTCTCCATGCCAAAGACGCCCGACCACGCCGCCCAATCGCTTCAGCTCTTCAAAGCCACGTTCTTCAAGGCGTTGGCGCATCCGGTGCGCATTCGCATCCTCGAACTGCTCGTGCGCCGGGACTACACCGTCCAGCAACTGCAGGAGGTCCTGCAGCTTGCGCAGTCGGTCACGTCGCAGCAGCTGGCGATTCTGAGGGTCCACCAGATCGTGGTGGGCACGAAAAGAGGGACGAGTGTGTCCTACCGCGTTCGCGATCCCCTGATCCGCGATCTCCTGGCGGTGGCCCGCCGGATCTTTGACAATCAGCTGGTGGGGACCCGTGATCTTCTCCGGCGGCTGCGGCAGACGGCGCCCGGAGGATAGGGGTGTCGGCCCGTCATCAAGGTCACGCGTGAAGGCCGTGCCTGAGCGGGACGGACCTCGGGCATGAGTGTCATGGTGATCACCTTCGCGATCCTTCTCGTCGTCCATGGCCTCATCCATCTGCTCGGCGCCGCAAAGGGACTTGGCGCCGCCGAGCTCCCGCAGTTGACACAGCCGATCTCTCCTGTTCTCGGGATGGGATGGTTGGCGACGGCGCTCCTTTTTCTGGCCTCCGCCGTGTCGCTATTCGTCTGGCCCCGCTGGTGGTGGGCCGTCGCTCTGTGCGCGGTGGTGGCGTCGATGGCTGTGATCATCCCTTCCTGGACGGACGCGAAGTTCGGAGCGCTCGCAAACGTGATCGTGCTGGCGGGTGCTGGATTCGGCTTCCTCAGTCAGGGTCCGTTCAGTCTGCGCGCGGAGTACGACGTGGATGTTCAGGATCGTGTCTCCGTTGCTGCGCCGGCAAGCCCGATCACCGAAGAAGACCTGACGTATCTCCCGCCTTCCGTGCGGCGCTACCTTCAAGTTGTCGGTGTCGTGGGGCAGCCGCGCGTGCGCAACTTCCGTGTCAGGATGCACGGCCGGATTCGCGATGGCCGGCAGGGTCGCTGGATGTCATTTACGGCAGAGCAGTACAACGTGGTCGAGCCGGCGGCCCGTCTCTTTTACCTGAATGCCACCATGTTCGCGATCCCGGTCCAGGGATACCACCGGTACGTCGGGTCGGCTGCGTCGATGCGAGTCAAGGCAGCGGCCGTCGTTCCCGTGGCGACAGCCGCGGGCGCGGAGATGACGCAGGCCGAAACCGTCACTCTGTTCAACGACATGTGCATCATGGCGCCAGGCACGCTGATCGATCCGGGCATTGAGTGGGAGCCGGTGGATGCCCACACGGCGAGCGCGCGCTTCACCAACGCGGGGCACACGATCCGCGCCGTGCTGACGTTCAACGACGAGGGCGAGCTGGTGGACTTTGTTTCCGACGATCGGATGCAGACATCCTCCGACGGCACGGTCGTGAGGCACCTGCGCTGGTCGACCCCGGTTCGTGACTACCGTCGGTATGGCCCTGTGCGCCTGGCATCCGGCGGGAGGGTCGGTGGCACGATGCCGACGGCGCCTACGCGTACATCGAATTGACGATCGCCGACGTCCGCTACAACGTGGGGCCAGAGTGACCGCGTCAACGGGCCCCTCGACGCGGAATTCTTCGCACGGCCCGCAGATATTTTCGTGTCAGACGCCGGATCGCCTGTCCACTTCATGAGCCCGGAGCGGGCAATCGTCCGCAGAGGCGAAATCGTCCCACGCTGGTACGCACGTTGCTCCACCAGTGGCCGTCTCGATCACGCGCTGGACGCGAAGCGTGTCTGGACGTCCAGTGACGGGAGGATTCCATGGCTGGACCACACGGCGCAGAAAGTCGCTATTGAAGAGCCTGCGAAGGGTCAGGAGGCACCGTGAAGGTTCGCGATTTGATGACGTCCGACGTGCGAACGTGCACGCCGGCAACCAACCTCGGAGAGGCCGCGGCGCTCATGCTCGACGGTGATTGCGGGATCCTCCCGGTCGTGGAGAATGGACTCCTGCTCGGTGTGGTGACCGATCGGGACCTGTTCATCGCGCTCGGCACCAGGAACCAGCCCGCCGGGGATGTTCAGGTGGGGCAGGTCATGGGAGGTGCCGCATACACGTGCGCGCCTGACGATGACGTCCTCGACGTGCTGACGACGATGAAGGAGCGCCGAGTGCGGCGACTGCCCGTCCAGGGCTTCGGCGGGGCCGTGGCCGGCATCATCTCCATCAACGACATCGTCCTCGCAGTCGGCGGCCGAAAGGGAATCCGTGACGGTGACGTTGCGGCGACGCTGAAGGCCATCTGCGCGCATCATCATCCTGCACCTCGGATCGCCGCAGCGTGAGGCGGCGGGGAAATACTCAGATCCGCCCTGTCACAGCCGGTTCTTCTGACGGATGACCTCGACGACTTGTTCGATCCTTCTGGCATCGAGCCTCATGTCCCCGCCGACCTGCTCGAGAAACCTGCGTTCGCGGGCATCGAGCCTGCCGTCCGCCAGAAGGAGATCGGTGAGAAGCGAAAAGGCCGACAGCCTCAGCGGCGGCGGAACGGCTCTGGCCGCACGGCGCACGACTGCTGATGCGTCGGATGTGTCCAGCAGATCTCGCATGTCCGCGATCAGTTTGCCAACGCGTGCGGCGGAGCGATTCCGGAATCGCCGCGTGAACCAGATGAGATGGTGAGCCCGTTCTGCTTCATCAGGGGCGACATGATCGTTGGCCGCCATTGCTCCGATGAGCAGCGCGATGAGGGCCTGGTCCACGCTCAACGTGCGCCCCAGGAGAGGCGAGGTTCCGGCAGATGCGGATCGACGGCCGGTCTGTTTCAGAGGTCGGGGCATTCAGTCACCTTTGAGCTGTGTTCGCGCACGACGTTCAATTATCAGCCTCCGGGCCCGAGGCGTGGGTTTTTACGAAGCCGCGCCGGCGTCGGCCGTAATCCTGCAGACGGCGTCTCGCGATTTCGAACGCTTCCCGGACGGCCACGTGCACATGGCGCCGTTCGCGAGCGATCTCGTCCTGCTTCGTCGTCTCCTGCTTTTCCGCCTCCTGGAGATCAGCATGAAGGTCCGGATTGTTCGAAACGACGATCTCCTCGCCGGGGACCAGCATCTTGATGCGGACGTGGAACCGGTTGCCCGATCGACGATGATGTTCCGGCAGCTCGACGAGAACGTGACAGCCGGTAATGCCTGGGTAATACGTCTCGAGTTCTTCAATGTGTTCCGTGATATCCGCAACCAGGGCGTCAGAATGATCGAACCCGCGGAAAGTGACCCTTGGTGTCTGCTGCATAACGGCCTCCTCGGCGACGACGGGTGATCAACGGGCGGCTGCAGCGCCGCTGATTATTCCGTCACGTCGCATCGTCCACGAATCGCGTCTGCGATTTCACCCACAGGCCAGACGGCAACCTCCGTGCCGAACGCCGCGGACGGGACGGCTGGAAATCCCGCGCGTCGTGCGGCGCCGAATGGGGACTATTTCAACGGCTGCGGAAAAACGCGCAGGACCGATCGAGGGGTTCCGCCGTGAGAAGCCGAAGAGCTCGAGGCGCTCCGGACCCGGATGAACCAGAGCGAGGGTGAGGAGCAGATCGAAGCGATGGACGCCCTCTTGAACGCAGTACGGAATCTACCTGCGCTGAAGCGACTGCACGTGGCGCACAACGGCCTCGATTCGAACCTCGGGGAGCCGGTCAGAAGGATCCAGTGCCCTGAAGATCGGCCCCCACACGGGCATCTCCGCCGTGCCGTGCGCCGGCGTCGCGGGATCTCCGTGCATCACGAACGCCTGCACGCGGGCCGTGGGGAATTCGCCCCTGTTCCTGAGCGAGAGCTGCGTGAGATCGGCCGGCCGCGTGCGGAGCTCGGACGAGAGCGGCCCGTTGCCGCGGCCACCAGGGCCATGGCACGGCGCACAGAAGGACTGAAAGATGTCCTGGCCTGTTGTTGGAACGACGATCGTGGGGCTGACGTTCACCTGTGCGCTCGTCGTGGTGGTCGCGGCGATGACCAGAACCGCCGCAGCTCTCAAAGGGCTCATCCGATCCTCCTGACGGACCCTGGTGCAAGGGACGGTCCGCCTCAGAAGGCACGTCGTTTGCCAGAACGACAGACATGAACATCATTCTCGCGCTGGACGGCTCTCCCTGCTCCGAACGGGCCCTTGAGATGTTGCTCACGCAGCTGTCCCCCACCGATGCGGAGGTGCACGTGCTTCACGCGGACGACTGGCCAAGGAATCTGCCGCCGGCATTCACGTTTACCGCGGGCCCAGATGCCGCAGCGCACGTCGAGCACTCTCACGAACTGCGCCGCCGCCAGGCGCAAACCATGCTGGACGATGCCGTTCGACGGCTGCAGTCTGCCGGGTTCAACGCGAGTAGCTACATGGTGGAAGGGGATCCGCGACAGGTCATTCTCGATGCAGCCTCGGCCTGGCCAGCCGATCTCGTGATTCTGGGATCACACGGGCGATCGGGACTCGACCGCGTTCTCCTCGGGAGCGTCTCGGACAGCGTTTCGCGGCACGCCAGGTGCTCGGTCCAGATCGTCCGCTCACCTCGTGTCTGACCCCCGCCGGACTCGGCGAGCCTTCGAGCATGTCGGACTCGCCGATCCAGGCGACTGCTCCCGAAATGCGCTGACACGCAATCACGGGGGAGCAGGCGGATCGAAGTGGTCGACGGTGATGACGATCACGCGCACCATCGAGACGGCGAACGAAGCGGCGGCCAGCACGACGAGATACGATCCAAGCATTGGCGTCTCCTCTCAGGCAATGACGCATCAAGGAGGGCAAACGACGTGCCGAGGGCATTGTTCGAGACAGAATGCGGCCATCGCGAATCCATGCAGGGGCGCCAACGTGGGCGATGGGGATTTCTCAGCATCCGCGCGGAGTCTTTCTGATCTCGGAGCTCGGCCTGACGCAGGTCTTTGCCGGTCTGCCGCAGCGCGGGTGCGCCAAGCAGGTCGGTACGTCTGTTGCTCGGCCGCTGATCAAGGAGTCGACCCATGATTGCGCTCAAGAAAGTACTGGTACCCACCGACTTCAGCGTCCCGTCTGAGCGTGCTCTGAGGTACGCGCGCGAGTTCGCGCGGAAGTTTGGCGCCCAGCTTCAACTGCTTCATGTGGTGGAAGATCTCCCGACGCGGATGTCCTATGTGGAAGCCGGGATGGGGGTCGCAGTGGCTGGCGAGTGGCAGCAGGAGATCGAAGCCGATGCGAGGGCGCGACTGCAAGCCATCCTCACCGCTGATGACCGGCGTGACCTTCAGCCGGTTGCGGACGTGCTGGCGGACAACGACACGGCCGCAGCGATCAGGGAACACGCCGCGCGGAGCGGGGCAGATCTCATCGTGATGGGCGCGACGGGGAGGAGCAGGGTCAATCGCTTCTTCATGGGGAGTGTTGCCGACAAGGTGATTCGCACCGCTCCCTGTCCGGTGCTGATCGTCCATCATCCGGAGCACGAGTTCGTCACGACGGACGCGCCCACGGTGGGCTGAACGCCGCCGGCCGCTGCTCGAGCTTCCCGACCCTCCTCAATGGTCCCGCGCTCGGCCTTCGGAGCGCGTTACGCTGATCGCATTCCGCCACGACGCCTCGCGAGAACGGCGCCAGCGCGCAGATATCAGGCCTGGCGTCGCTGCAGCGATGCGAGGTAGGTGAGGATCGCGTTGATTCTCGCCTGCACCGAGGCCTCGCTGTGTCCGCCTCGCATCGACCGGAACGCGTCTCCCCACACCGGCATCTCTCTGTTCCCGTGGGAGTCGACTTCGCGCCCGTCGATGATGCGGCGCATCCTGGCGTCGGGGAAGACGCCGCCATTGGCGAGCGCCAACCCGGTGATGTCCGGGGGCGCGTGTCGAAGGACCGGAGCCAGAGGGCCGCTGCCGGTGCCATTGGTGCCATGGCAGGTTGCGCAGTACGTGTTGTACAGCCCCTGGCCGCTGCTCACATCGGCAGGCTGCTGTGCGGCCGTGGAGATGACGCTCAACACCACGCCGGCGGCCAGGACGGCTGCAATGCTCGACGTGGTCACCAGCGTCTCGGGCGTGAAGTGCGATCGCATGAAGGTCATATGGGGGATCCGTCCGTAGCCGGGCGTTCGAGCTTGAATTTTTCAATCCGATAGCGAATCTGATCGCGATTCAGGCCCAGCAGCCCCGCCGCGCGGGTCTGGTTCCACCCGCTGCGGGTGAGTGCCTGAATGACCAGCGATCGCTCGAGTTGCTCGAGGTCGATGCCCGTATCCGGCAATGTTACCGTCTCATCCAGCCTGGCGCTCGCCAGGCCCCGGCCGAGCGAGAAGTGTTCGAAAGCCAGTTCGTCTTGCTCGGTTATCAGCATTGCACGTTCGACGGCATTTCTGAGCTCCCGGACGTTGCCGGGCCATGCGTAGCGCTTCAGCTCGCGCATGGCATCGGCGGTGACGCCCTTGACGCGTTTCTTGAACTCCACGTTGTACTGCTCGACGTAGTAGTTCACGAGCATCGGGACGTCATCGGCCCGGTGTCGGAGCGCGGGCAGCAGAACAGGCACCACGTTCAGGCGGTAGTAGAGGTCCTCTCGAAAGCGGCCCTTTCTGACTTCGTCTTCGAGCGTGCGGTTCGTGGCGGCGACGACCCTGACATCGACCCTGAGGTCCTGCGAGCCGCCGACTCGCTTGAACGATTTCTCCTCGAGAAAGCGAAGCAGCTTTGCCTGGAGTGCGGGGACCATCTCGCCGATTTCGTCGAGGAAGACCGTGCCGCCGTCAGCGGATTCGATGAGGCCGCGCTTCTGGCGATCGGCCCCCGTGAACGCTCCGCGTTCATGGCCGAAGAGCTCGCTCTCGAGGAGCGTCTCGGGCAGCGCCGAGCAGGTGATGTTCATGAACGGCTGGCTCGCACGGCTGCTCGCGTAGTGGATGACCTTGGCCGCCAGGTCCTTTCCGGTTCCACTTTCGCCAGTCAGGAGCACGGTGGAAGCGGGGCTGGCTGCGATCTTCTGGAGGAGTGCACGAACGCTCTGGATCGCCGTGCTTTCGCCCACGATGCGACCGAGACCGAAGGGCCTGGCTTGCGTGGCGCGAAGCGTCCGCACCTCCCGCCGCAGCCGGGTGGTCTCGAGGGCGCGCTCGACGAGCAGCACGAGTTCGTCGAGATCGAACGGCTTGCTCGCGTAGTGGAAGGCCCCCTGTTTCATCGCCTCGACCGCCAGTTCGACGCTGGTGCGGCCGGTCAGCATGATGACGACGGTGTCCGGACTGGTCTCTTTGATCTTCTTGAGGACGGTCATGCCGTCCGCATCGGGCAGTCCGTAGTCGAGCAGGACGAGATCCACGCCCTCCCTGCGGCGCTCGTGAGCCTGTGCCGCGCTCTCCGCTTCGAGGACGCGGAATCCTTCCTGCGTGAGACGACTCGCCACGGACCAGCGAACCAGAGGTTCGTCGTCGACGACGAGGATGGTCGGTTGCACGGGGCTCAGTATATGAGAATGGATCAGGCCGACCCGGGGTTCCTGAACGAGCGATCCTGGAAGAACGCGGCCACGTCGCTGAT
Organism: Vicinamibacterales bacterium; assembly: GCA_050250175.1. GTDB lineage: Bacteria > Acidobacteriota > Vicinamibacteria > Vicinamibacterales > CAVVIG01 > JBFWPD01. Next base: position 6,271 of record JBFWPD010000017.1, on the reverse strand, counting down.
CTCGAATGGTTTACTGAGGACCCGCACCGCGCCGAGTGCCATCGCCTCGTGCACGATCTCGGGAGTGTCGAATGCAGTCATCAAGACGACGCTGGTTCCAGGGCTCAACCTCCGAAGCGCCGAGAGAAGTGTCAGGTCCATCGAATCTGGCAGCTTGAGATCGATGAGCGCATATTCGAAGGGAGCGGGCGACTCACGCACGGCCGTCAGCGCCCCGGCTGCCGATTCTGCCTGCGTAACCTGAAAACCGCGGTCTTCGAGCGCCTGGGTCACGGACCACCGGATCAGAAGCTCGTCGTCCACCACGAGCACCCGTCGTCCTGTTGAATCTTCAGGCATGGTGCGAACAATTCCCCGATCCTGAACCTGCTTCCCGACACCACGAGATGCTGCTTGTGAGATCGCGCCAACTTCATTCGCCTGCAGACTCACTATTCAAGAGTCGCACCATCGCTGGCATCGGGGCCTGCGCAAGGCGGCCCGTCTCATCGCAGCCACCACACGCTCAGCGCGAGAGCGGAAAGCATCAATGCAAGAGCGCCGCCTGCGCTGGCGCGGAACGTCGAGTTGCCAAAGAGCAGCGCGACGCCGAGTTTCATCGCCGTATTGGCGAGAATGCCCACTCCGATCGCCAGGGCCGCAAGCGCCGCCGGCGTTGCAGAGGAAGAGCGCGCCATCGACACGGTCAACGCATCGACGTCCGTCAGTCCAAGTATGGCGGCGGAGGCAATCGTGCCGGCTCTGCCCCAGAGCGTCTGTGAAACGGCGACGATTGTGAGGACCACTTGGAATACAGCGGCCATCTGGAGCGCTTCACGCAAGCGCAACGGGTTGGCGATCGGAATTGGCGCCGGCCCGTCGTCCTGCCGGCGTCTGGAGATGAGAAGCGCCGCCCAGGCGCCCGCCACCAGCACAGGTGGAACCAGGTAAGGCAGCAGGTGCGGGAGGATCGCGGTATTCAGAATTGCCGTCGCGACGAGCACACGAGGATAGAGCATGAGATTCGCGGCGACCGCACCGAGGGCCACCGCACTCTCTCCCTTCATCCGGGCGAACGTGAACGTCACGTTCGTCGAGGAAATGAGGCCCCCGAGCGCTCCCGCCGCCAGGTATCCACGCTCGGCGCCCGCCAGCCGCTGCGCGATGTACGCGGCAAAGCTCAGGGCCGAGAAGAACAGCACCAGGAGCCAGAGCTCGCGCGGTCTGATTCCACCCCAGGGACCGAACGGCCCTTCGGGCAGCAGCGGGAGGATTACGAGCGCCATGACACCAAAGCGCACGCCCGATCGGAGTCCGACCTCGTCCACGCGTGCCGCAAGCGCGTGGAGTCTGGACTTCTCCACGAGCAGCAAGACCTCCAGGGCGACAACTGCGCTTGCCGCCGACATGAATCCCATGCCGGAAATCACGCCGCTGCCGATGACGAGAATCGCCGCCACTTCGGTGGTCCCGTCGATGTCCTGGCGGCTGCCAGTCGTGTACGCGCCCGCGACGATTGCCGCCGCTGCCGCCAGCAGAATGGCTGCGGGGATGGTGACGCCCTCGGTCCAGAGCCATCCGCTCAGTCCCCCGATCGCGCCGAGCATCGTGAACGTGCGGATTCCACCGAAGCGCGCATTGGGTCCATCGGCGTGCCCGGACCACTGGCGCTCGAGGCCGACGGCGGCTCCGCCAAGTGCGGCAATCAAGAGGGAGGCGGCGTCGAGGAGGGGCACTGACTGGTCAGGGGGAGCATGGAGCGGGCCGGCACGCGTCCGGTGAAACAGTGGAAAACAGGGGCACTGGCGACAGTCATTCTGCACAATTTCTGGTTGTTCAGGAATAGTCCGCGTCGTGGCGGGCGAGCGCGGGGCAGGCAACAGCCTGCTCTGGAAGGTCTTCATGTGACGGCGGCGGAGCCCTGGAACCCGCCGGCGGCCTTCCCGGCTGACTCGCCCTGACGCCGGCGCGGAGTCAGACGCCCGTCGCCGGAGCGGTCGGCAGCCGGATGGTCACCGTGGTGCCGCCTCCCGGTGGGCAATCGACCGCAATCTCGCCCTGGTGTGCTTCGACGAGGCGCTTCGCGGTCGGGAGGCCCAAGCCGGATCCGCGTGATTTCGTCGTGAAGAATGGCGTGAAGATCTTCTCGCGGGCCTCGGCGGCAATCCCCGGCCCGGTGTCGGCGATTGCCAATTGACAGATCGAATCGATGAAGTCGATGGATATACGAATCCGGCCGCAGCCGGCCATCGCGTGCATGCTGTTGAGCAGCAGATTCTGGAGCACGATACCAATCATCTGTGAATCGATGGACACGGGCGGTGTGGTGCCTTCGACCTCGATGGTGACGTTCCTGAACTCTGGATCCTGGCGGACCAGGTCGACGGTCGTCCGGACCAGGAAGGCCATGTCGGTTGTCACCAGCCGCGGCTTGGGAGGTCGCGCGAAGAGCAGCAGGTCCTTCACCATGTCATCGAGGGAGTCGATGCGCGACATGATTTCCTTGAAGATCGTCTGAGTCGCATCGCTGGCCGGCATGCGGCTGCCGACCACCTGTATCGCCCCACGTATGCCGGCGAGGGGATTCTTGACTTCGTGTGCGACCACCGCCGCCATTTCGCCGAGCCGGACCAGCGCCTCCTGCTCGCGAACCTGTTTCTCGATCTGCATCCTCGAGCTGAGATCGTGCAGGATTCCCGTGAACTTGAGCGCTCCCTGCACCCTGACCTCGCCGACAGAGAGATGAGCGGGGAACGTCGTGCCATCCTTGCGCTGCCCTTGCACGTCACGGCCGATGCCAATGATCTTTGCGCGGCCCGTTGCCACGTAGCGCGCCATGTACGTGTCGTGCTCCTCGCGATAGGGCGACGGCATCAGCAAGTTGACGTTCCTGCCCAGGGCCTCGTCGGCCGAGTATCCGAAGAGCCGTTCGGCGGCAGGATTGAACGACTCGATGCGGCCGTGCGCGTCGATCACGATGATGGCATCGACCGCTGACTCGACCACTGCGTGCCATCGCGCTTCGCTGGCCCCCAGCCGGTGCTCGAGTCCGACCCGGTTCGTGAGGTCGTGAAGCATGCCCGTGAACTTACGCTCGCCCGCGATGTGCATCTCGCCGACCGACAGCTCGATCGGAAACAAGGTGCCGTCCCGCCGCCGCCCCGTGACCTCGCGCCCGATTCCGATGATCTTCGCTTCCCCTGTCGTCAGATAGTGCCGGAGATAGTCGTCGTGTTTCTCGTGATGCGGCGACGGCATCAGCATTGACACGTTGCGGCCGAGGACTTCTGCCTCGGGATATCCGAACAGCCGCTCGGCGCCTTTGTTGAACGCCTCGATGATGCCTCTCGAGTCGACGACGATGATGCCGTCGATGGTCGTATTCAGAATCGTATCCAGCCGCTCGGCGCGGGCGGTGGCAGAAGCCGCGGCGCTCCGCTGCGCGGCTTCTGCGCTGCGAAGACGGTAGTTCAGCCAGCTGATTGCCAGGCCCGTGGCAGCGAACACCGCGAGCGACAGCCGGTCGGCTCCGGCGGCTACGGCGAATCCCTCGGGCGGCAGCAGCCAATACATTGCCGCCAGCGAAGAGACGACGGACACAAGGACTCCGGGACCTGCGCCCCCGTACCATGACGCGAGAAGAATCGCAGGGTAGAACTGCAGATAGGGCACGTCCAGCTGAAGCCACGCTGAGACGGCATATCGCGCGCCCAGAGCGGCGGTGAACGCGAGGAGGCCAACCAGATAGCGCTTCGGCAGGTCGAAGGCCTGGCGGTCACGGGCAGAGGACGATGTGGGCGCTCCGTGGGGCAGAGACATCATCCTCGGCGCAATCTTCGAGATGCGCGCAGAGCATACACCGCACCCTTCTGCGTGTGCACCAGCGAGCGCCTCGGACCGTTGTCGCCGTGCTGCCGGGCATGGTCCGATCGGCACGCACGGCGGACACACGGCCGTGTCGTGTCTACATCCAGCTATGAAGCGTTCGAATGTAGTGTGCGCGTTCGAATGCGCCGGGATTCCGGTTGGTCTGAAGGCTCACCTTGCCTTTGAGGTCGTGCAGCGAGCTGCCGTCGTGCCAGTCGAGGTACGCCTCGAGCGCACGCCTCATCGTCGCGATGTACGTGGGCCCGTGGCGCAGCAGGGCAGACACCATCTGCACGGCGTCCGCGCCGGCCAGCAGCGCCTTGATCCCGTCAGCGGGTGTTGCCACGCCTCCTGAGACCGCCAGCGAAGGCCTCACGCGTCCGTGAAGAATCGCGATCCAGCGAAGGCGCAGGAGCAGTTCGGCGCTCGTTGACAACTCGGCCTGCGGAGACGCCCGCATCGTGCGAATGTCGATGTCCGGTTGGTAGAAACGATTGAACAGCACGAGGCCATCCGCTCCTGCCTGATCCAGGCGAGAGGCAATGTTGCCGATCGCCGCAAAGAACGGGGACAGCTTGACGGCCACCGGGATGCTCACGAGGTGTTTCATCTCTTCCACGATCGCGATCAGTTGCGATTCGATGTGACCGCTCGGCATCGACAGATCCGTCACGACCTCGTACATGTTGAGCTCGAGTGCGTCCGCCCCTGCCTGCTCCAGGGTCTTCGCGAACTTCAGCCACGACTGTTTCGTGCGGCCGTTCAGCGACGCAATGACCGGAATGGCCACCGACTTCTTGAGCTGATGAATGTGGGCGGCGTACTGATCGGGCTCCAGCGGATACTCCGCCGGCTCGGGGAACTCTGCAAACACGTCGGCGAAATCGCGATCGTGGGCGCTGACACCGGCCACACGCTCGTCCTGCTCGAAGGTGATCTGCTCCTCGAAAAGGGAGTGCAGGACGACTGCGGCACAGCCAGCATCCTCCAGTCGCTTGACCGTATCGACCTTGTAGCCGAGGGGCGACGCACCGGCAATGAAGGGGTGCTCCAGGCGGATCCCCAGATACGACGTTTCAGTTCGCATGTACGACTCCTGACTTGAGCGGGAACGCCTGGCGTTGACCGCGGACTTCCCGCATCGATGTATCCCGTCGACTGCTCAAAGCTCGGAGTCGACAGGGACCGGCAGCATGCTGGGACTGGCCGTACGCCTGGCCGCATCAGCCAGGAGCGCGAGGAGTCCGGCCAGCAAATAGACGCTCACCCATGTTCCAACGACTCTTTCCGGTGGCGCGATCGAGATGCCAGCGAGAAGGAGCGTCGTGAGTGCCACCACGATCAGCTGCGGGGTGAGTCGCGCCTGACGTCGCGCACCGATCAGGAGCCCGAAGGCGTACAGCCCCAGCACTTGCCGCCATATCCATCCGTGCGAGCGGCCCTGCGCGATCTCTTCCATCAAGTCGCCGATGAGCGCCTCGCGGAAGCCCGATGCATCGATCCGAGTCAGGAGCCAGAACGCTATCCGGGGACCGGCCATGCTTCACCCCTCGTTGACTGGAATCCCTCGCCAGAGGACCGTCAACGCCTTCTTGGCGGCCCTGACTTCGCGCAGTCCTGCCGAGGTGATCGAGAAATAGCGCTTGGCGCGTCCACCCCGTTCCGGTGTGGGCTGGCCAATCGTCGAACGGACGAGACCCTTCTCCGCGAGCCGCTCCAGCGTGTTGTAGACGCTCGCGAGAATGACCTGCTTGCCGGTGCTCTCCGAAATGGCCTCCGCAATCGGGACGCCGTACGCCTCGTCGCCCTGCCTCAAGACGGCCAGGAGCACGAGAAGTTCGAAGTGTCCCAACGACTCCCTTGACATATAGTCACCTTTTACTACTAAACTGACCGCGCGTGCAAGCGATGCTCGAAGCCCGGCGCCTCACGAAGTACTACGCGGCAATTCCTGCGGTCCGCGATATCAGCTTCACGGTCGCGCAGGGCAGCATCTTAGGGCTCCTTGGGCCGAACGGGTCGGGGAAATCCACGACGGTGTCGATTCTCACAGGGTTGAGGGAGCCGTCGATGGGAGACGTGCGCTTTGACGGTGCGGTCGTGGCAGATGACCTGATCGCCTACAAAGCCCGCGTCGGCGTCGTGCCCGAAGAGCCGCACCTTTACAGCTTTCTTTCGGGGCGTGAGCACCTCGAGCTCGTGGGACGCCTGCGTCGTCTGCCGGGAGACCTGCTGATCCGCAAGATTGGCGCTCTTCTCGATCTGTTCGGGCTGGCCGGTGCCGCAGACCAGCCGATGAGCGGGTACTCGAAGGGCATGAGGCAGAAGGTGCTGATCATCGCGGCGCTGCTCCATGATCCCGAGCTGTTGATTCTGGATGAGCCGGAGTCCGGACTGGACCTGACCGCCGGCCTTGTCCTGAGAT
>JBFWPD010000016.1:0-19108 GCA_050250175.1 Vicinamibacterales bacterium | reverse complement strand
TGCTGCCCCCGTCGCTTCCGATCCAGATTGCCGCCATTCTTCTCGTGTTTGCGGTTGGCGGGTGGAGCAGCAGCGTGACCGAGAAGTGGCTGAACCGTACGGACCCCGGCCCCGTCGTCATCGACGTAGTCCTCGGCAGGTGGGTCACTCTCGCCGGCGTCCCGTCAGGTTGGATCGCGGCGCTCGTCGGCTTCTTCCTCTTTCGCGTGTTCGACGTCGGCAAGCCCTATCCCGCCAACCGGCTCGAGCATCTCCACGGCGGTGTCGGGGTGATGGCCGACGATGCGATGGCCGGGATCTACTCAAACATCGCGTTGAGGCTGGTCTTGATGATTGCCGCTTCGGTGCCGGGACTGACCTAGAATCCCGTCCGGCGCGACTTCATGAAGGCCCGCATCATTGCGATCGGCAGCGAGCTCCTCAGTCCCATCCGCCTGGACACGAACTCGCTCGCGATCACCGACCGGCTGAATGCCCTCGGCATTGCTGTCGTCCGCAAGATCATCGTCGGTGACGACATCGCCGAGCTGACCCGGACCTTGCGGGAGGCGATGGACGCCGTCGATCTCGTCGTCTGCACAGGCGGGCTCGGTCCCACCGCCGACGACCTGACGCGCGAGGCGGTTGCAGACCTGCTGCAGATTCCCCTGGAGCTCGACCCCGGAATCCTGGAAGGCATTCAGGACAGGTTCACGCGTCGTGGACTGCAGATGCCGGCGATCAATCGGCGCCAGGCGATGGTGCCTCGCGGAGCACTGCTCCTGCCCAACCCGGTGGGAACGGCGCCTGGCCTGATGCTCGAACATCAAGGCACACGGCTGCTGCTGCTGCCGGGACCGCCGCTCGAAATGATCCCAATGCTCGACGCCGTCATTCGCGATCATCTGACGCCTGCGCCGACCGGCGGCCTCTTCCGGCGTGTGCTGAAGATCACGGGACGCACCGAGTCCGACGTCGACTCACGCGTACAGCCCGTCTACTCGCCCTGGACGACGCAGCCTGTGCCGATCGACACGACAATCCTCGCGTCGTTCGGTCAGATTGAGTTGCACCTTACGGCCCGCGCCGTTCAGGCTGCAACAGCCACAGAAGCCCTGGACGTCGCCGAACGACAGATTCGCGATGTGCTCGGCTCGTCCGTCTACAGCGCAGATGGAAGTCCGCTGGAGGCGGTGATCGGGCGCCTGCTCGCGGAACGCGGCTGGACCATCGCGCTCGCGGAGTCCTGCACCGGGGGACTGACGACCTCGCGCCTGACCGACGTCGCGGGCAGTTCGGCGTATGTCGAGATGGCGTGCGTCTGCTACAGCAACGCGTCGAAGGTCGAATGGCTCGGCGTATCGCAGGCGCTGATCGACGAGCATGGCGCGGTCAGCGAGGCGGTGGCGCGCGCGATGGCAGAGGGCGTCCGGAGACGGGCGAATGCCACCGTGGGAATCGGCATCACCGGAATCGCGGGGCCCGGGGGCGGCACCGACCTGAAGCCGGTCGGGACCGTGGCAATCGCGGTCCTGGCTGGAGACCACGCACACGTACAGACTTTTCGTTTCATCGGTCCACGCGAGTCGGTGAAGAGTCAGGCATCGCAGACCGCGCTCAACCAGCTCCGGCTGCTGCTCCTGCGCTGAGGCGCCCTCCATCGTTGCGAGTACAATCCCGGTCAGCAGGCCGGTGTAAGCCGGCAGGAGCAGTCGAGCCATTCCCGAGATGTCCCTCATTGTCGTGAGCGCCTATCTGATCGGCTCGGTGCCGTTCGCGCTCATCCTCGCGCGCCGGTGGGGCGCCGATCTCCGCCAGGTCGGCAGCGGCAACCTTGGGGCGGCCAATGTCCTGCGGTCGTCAGGAGTCAAGGCGGGAGTGCTCGTCGCCCTGCTCGACATGTCGAAGGGCGCAGTGAGCGTCGTGCTTGCACAGCGGCTGTCTCAGGGCGCTGCCGACGCATCCGCGGCGGCCGGAATCGCGGCCATCGTCGGCCACATCTATCCCGTGTGGCTCGGGTTTCGAGGCGGGAAAGGCGTCGCCGCTGCGTGCGGCGTCTTCGCGATGCTGACACCCGTCGCTGTCGTGCCTGCGCTGGCGACCTTCACCGCAGGCATCTGGTTCACACGGTACATCTCCGTCGGATCCGTGCTCGCGTCGATCGTGTTGCCGCCGGTGGCCTACGCGCTCGGCAGTCCGCTCTCTGCGGTGGTCGCGGCGATTTTCGCATCGGCCCTCATCGTCTTCCGTCATCGAAGCAACCTTCAGCGGGTGCGTCAGGGCACCGAGCGCCGCATCGGTCTGCGTCTCTGATGTCGCCCGTCACCGTCCTGGGAGCCGGAGGCTGGGGCACTGCGCTCGCGGTGCACCTGGCGCGCATTGGCCACGACGTAAATCTGTGGGCCAGAAGCCAGGCCGTTGCCGACGACATGAATCGGCGACGGGCCAACGCCATCTATCTTCCCGACGTCCTGTTACCGGATCGGATCACCGTGACCAGCGCGCTGGAAAGCGCTCTCGTTGGCGCGCCGCTGGTCGTTTCGGCAATCCCGTCTCACGGCTGCCGTCCGGTGATGCGGGCCGTCCGGGCTCACCTCGCCGGGGGAGCGGCGATCGTCAGCGCCACGAAGGGTCTCGAGGTCGACACGCACCTTCGGATGTCCGAGGTCATCGCGCAGGAGGTCGGACTCTCGCATCCGGTGGTCGTCCTCTCAGGTCCCAGCTTTGCGATCGAGGTCGCACAGGAGCTGCCCACCGCCGTGCTCGCGGCGTCGTCGGACAGCACTGCGATGGAGCTCGTGCAGGCGGAGTTCCGCGGTCCGTACTTTCGCCTGTACGGATCACCGGATGTCGTCGGCGTCGAGCTTGGCGGCGCCCTGAAGAATGTCATTGCCATCGCCGCCGGCGTCGTCGAAGGGCTTCACCTTGGCCACAACGCGCTGGCGGCGCTGATCACGCGCGGCCTTGCCGAGATCACGCGTCTCGCGTGTGCCGCGGGCGGCCGCCGCGAGACGACCGCGGGCCTGAGCGGCCTTGGCTACCTGGTGCTGACCTGCACGGGGGCACTCAGTCGAAATCGTCACGTCGGGATCGAGCTCGCCCGCGGCCGGCGTCTTTCGGACATTCTCTCGAGCATGCAGATGGTCGCGGAAGGCGTCAGAACCACGACAGCGGCGCTGTCTCTCGGCGCGAAGTACGGCGTCGAGCTGCCGGTGACGGCGCAAATGGCGGGCGTACTCGAGGGACGTTCGGATGTTCGAACGGCAGTGGACAGCCTGATGCTGCGCCCGCAGCGTACCGAGGCAGAAGCCTCGTAGTCCTCTCCGCGACCGGCGGACGCGTTTGCGCGTGACGCCGATTGACCCGTAGGATCGTGGGGATGGGACTATTCGGACGCCTCCGCGAGAGCCTCTCCCGTACCACCCAGCAGATAGTTGATCGGTTCGACGAGATTGTCCGCCTCGCTGATGCGCCGGAGCAGCGATCGCGCGCTGTTGACGTCGAGACACTCGAGGCGCTCGAAGAGTTGCTGCTGTCCGCCGACCTTGGCGTCGCGGCCACCACACGGATCGTCGAGGCGGTCGGTAGAAATCGCCGATCGGGCGAGAGCCTGCGCGACCTGGTGAAAGCCGAGATCCGGGCCGTCTTCGCCGGCGCCGAGATGGAAGCGCCTGCTGGTGGACCTCCGACCGTGACTCTGATTGTCGGCGTGAACGGGACGGGCAAGACCACGACGGTCGGCAAGCTGGCCAATCGATTGAAGGGTGAGGGGCGCGCGCCGCTCATCTGTGCCGCTGACACCTTTCGCGCCGCGGCGGTCGAGCAGCTCGAGATCTGGGCCCGGCGCGCCGGGGTCGACATCGTTCGCGCGCGTGAAGGCGGCGACCCGGCAGCCGTCGTCTTCGACGCAATCTCCGCGGCCAAGGCGCGCGGCAGGGATCCGGTCCTCGTGGACACTGCGGGGAGACTTCACACACGCGCCAACCTGATGAGCGAGCTCGACAAGATCCGGCGCATCGCCGCACGCGAGGTGCCCGGAGCCCCCCACCAGGTGCTCCTCGTGCTGGATGCGACGGTCGGGCAGAACGGCGTCGTTCAGGCGCGAGAGTTCGCGAACGTCGCCGGCGTCAACGGTATCGTGCTCACGAAGCTCGATGGAACCGCCAAGGGCGGTGTCGCGGTTGCGATTGCGAGCGACTTGAAGCTGCCTATTCGTTTCGTCGGCGTCGGAGAGGGAATCGACGACCTCGTCCCGTTTTCGGCCGACGAGTACGTGGACGGTCTGTTCGCTGAGAAGTGGTAGCAGTCGATGCTCACGCCATCCGACTACATGGACCGGGCGTTGTTTCTTGCCGCTCGAGGACGGGGCCGCACCACGCCGAACCCCATGGTCGGTGCAGTCGTCGTCGCGCCCGACGGCGTCGTCGTCGGCTGGGGCTACCACGCGAAAGCCGGAGAGGCGCACGCTGAAGTCAAGGCCCTGAGGATGGCCGGGGAGCGTGCGCGCGGCGCGACGCTGTACTGCACCCTCGAGCCGTGCAGTCACTGGGGACGTACACCGCCCTGCGCCCCTCTGGTCGCGGACTCCGGTATCCGCCATCTCGTCGCTGCCATGCAGGATCCCAATCCGCGCGTCAGCGGCCAGGGGTTCGCACTGCTTCGCGAGCGCGGCGTGACCGTGGACACCGGCCTGCAGGGCGCGGCCGCCGAGAGTCTCAACCGCGGATACATCACCCGCACAAGACACCAGCGTCCGTTCGTGATTCTGAAAGCCGCCATCGGCCTCGATGGCGCGATTGCCGAAGCGCCGGGAAGACGGACGGCGCTCACGTCGCATCAGGCGAATCGACATGCCCATCAGGTGCGCGCCGAGGTCGACGCGATTGGAGTCGGAAGCCAGACGATCCTCGTCGACGACCCCCTCCTGACCGCGCGCGGGCCTTACCGGCCGCGCCCGCTCCTGCGGGTCATCTTCGACCGTACGCTCCGCATGGCTCCCGGCGCTCGTGTGCTCTCGACACTCCCTGCGGGCCCTGTCATCATCGTCACCGGGGACGAGCATGCCGGAACCGAGCACGCACGCCGTCTCACGGATCTGGGTGCCCGGATCGAGTACGTCGAGGCGCCCACCGTCGCTGCAGCGCTCGCGCGGCTGGCGACGATTGGAGTGGGATCGCTGCTGCTCGAAGGAGGCGCCAGGCTGCAGGGAGCAGCCTGGGACGAGCAGCTCGTGGACGCCGTGCAGTTGTACGTGGCCCCGCGCGTGTTTGGCCCCGGGGCTGTGCGCTTCCTCGAGGGCCGCCCGTTCCGGACCGGTGATCTCGTCGAGCGGCGAACCCTGGCCCTCGGGCCGGACGTCTTGATTGAAGGGTATGTTCACCGGACTCATTGAGGACGTCGGAGCCGTCACAACCACTGAACCCGTCACCGGGGGCGTGAGGCTTTCCGTCAAGACGACGCTTGCCAGCCAGCTGTCGCTCGGAGACAGCCTGGCCGTGAACGGTGTCTGCCTGACCGTCGTCGCGCTCGCGTCAGACACGGTCAGGGCCGACGTCGGGCCAGAAACGCTGCGCGTGACCACGCTCGGTACGCTGCGACCGGGGCGCAACGTGAATCTCGAACGCCCGATGCGTGCCGACAGCCGGTTCGGCGGACATTTCGTCCTTGGCCACGTCGATGGTGTCGGCCAGATAGAATCAGTCCGTCCAGCTGCTGACTTTCACTGGTTTACCGTGACGTTTCCGGAGAGCCTGGCGCCATACTTCATCTCCAAGGGATCGGTCGCAGTCGATGGCATCAGCCTTACCGTGGCGCATCTCGACCTCGACCGCTTCGACGTGCAGATTGTGCCCTTTACACTTCAGCACACGAACCTGCAGGCGTTGAGCGCAGGAGACGCCGTGAATCTCGAATGCGATATGGTCGGGAAGTACGTCGTCCGGGCCGCAGCGCTTGCCGCCGGATCTGACCGGTCAGCGAAGCTCGATGCCTCCCGGTAGGCGGGTAGTCACATGACGCGACGAATGACAATCGCCAAGGGTGCGCGCAAGTCGGCCGGGCCATTCAGCCGTATCGAGGACGCGGTCGCGGAGATCCGCGACGGACGGATGGTCATCGTCGTCGACGACGAGGATCGGGAGAACGAGGGTGATCTGACGATCGCCGCCGAGAAGGTGACGCCTGAGGCGATCAACTTCATGGCGCGTTACGGACGCGGTCTCATCTGCCTGTCAATGACCCCCGAGCGGCTCGACGAACTCGACATCCCGCTGATGGTGTCGCAGAACACGTCACGCTTCGAGACGGCCTTCTGCGTGCCCATCGAGGCAAAGGGACGCACGACGACCGGCATCTCCGCGAAGGATCGCGCAGTCACCGTGGCGACCGCGATCGACCCGGCGACCCGCCCTTCCGATCTGGCTCGTCCAGGCCATATGTTTCCCCTTCGATCCCGGACCGGTGGCGTGCTCGTGAGGGCAGGGCAAACCGAGGCTGCAGTCGATCTCGCTCGCATCGCGGGTTTGTATCCCGCGGGAGTGATCTGCGAGATCCTCAACGAAGACGGCACCATGGCTCGCGTGCCGCAGCTCACCAGGTTTGCGAGGAAGCACGGGCTGTCGATGATCACGGTTGCGGATCTGATCAAGTACCGGATTCGCACCGAGGGTCTCGTACGCCGGGTGGCGACGGCGACGCTGCCGACCGACTACGGCGAGTTCCGCATTCAGGCCTTCGAGAACCTCCTCGATCAGCAGACGCACGTCGCCCTCGTCCGGGGCGACATTGGCGACGGCCAGGACGTGCTGGTGCGCGTGCATTCGCAGTGCCTGACCGGCGACGTCCTCCATTCGGTCCGCTGCGACTGTGGTGCCCAGCTCGACGCGGCGATGGCGCGCATCGCCGAAGAGAACAGAGGCATCCTCCTGTATCTCAATCAGGAGGGACGGGGCATCGGACTGGCGAACAAGATCCGCGCCTACGAACTCCAGGACGAGGGCTTCGACACGGTCGAAGCCAACGAGCGGCTCGGCTTCCAGGCCGATCAGCGCGACTACGGGATGGGCGTACAGATCCTCCGCGAGCTTGGCGTCCGCTCCATGCGCCTCCTCAGCAACAACCCCAGGAAGCTGGTTGGAATCGAAGGCTACGGCCTGTCAGTCAGCGAGTGGCTGCCTCTCGAAATTCCGGCGTCCGAGTCGACGCGCCGGTATCTCAAGACGAAGAAAGAGAAACTCGGACACAAGCTATCGTCGGTGTAACGGTCTATCCTCGAGGTCTCTTGGGTGCTATGGGTCCTCCTGGTCCTCTTGGTCCTCCTGGTCCTGTAGGGCGGGTGCTCTAGTCCTGGCAGTCAGGACCCAAGCACGAACCAGGACCCGCAGGACCGATAGAACCTTCAGGACCTCGCTTTGTGCCCGTTGACTCCATTCGGCCCTGTCCGCTACGATAAGCGTTTACTGTAGAGCGGGTTAGCGGTCATGTTCGACTCTCTCAGCAATCGTCTCCAGGACGTGTTCAAGACGCTCAGGGGCGAAGCTCGCCTGACGCCTGAAAATGTCGAGGCGGCGCTGAAAGAGATCCGCATGGCGCTGCTCGAGGCGGACGTCAACTTCAAGGTCGTCAAGGCTTTCGTCGATCGCGTGCGCGATCGCGCCATGGGCCAGGACGTCCTCGGAAGCCTCTCGCCCTCGCAGCAGGTCGTGAAGATCGTGCGCGACGAGATGGTCGCGTTGTTTGGTGGCACCGAGGGCGGTCTTCAGCCGACAACGTCACGTCCGAGAGTGATCCTGCTCCTCGGTCTTCAGGGCGCTGGCAAGACCACGACGGCCGGAAAGCTGGCGAAATGGCTGGCGAAGCAGGGACGCCACCCGCTGCTCGTTTCGACCGACGTCAAGCGGCCCGCCGCCATCCAGCAGCTCGCCGTGGTCGCAGAGAAGGCAGGCGTTGCCGCGTTCGATCCCGCTGGACAGCTGGACCCGGTCGTTCGAGCAAGGGGCGCGGTCGCCGAAGCCACGAACAAGGGATTCGACGTCGTCATCGTCGATTCGGCAGGGCGACTGCACATTGACGACGACCTGATGACGGAGCTCGTCGCGACTCGCGATGTCACGAACCCGGCGGATCTGCTGTACGTCGCCGATGCGATGACGGGGCAGGACGCGATCAAGAGCGCCGGTGAGTTCAACCGGCGCGTCGGCGTGACGGGCGTGGTGCTGACGAAGCTCGATGGCGATGCCCGTGGCGGCGCGGCACTGTCGGTGGTGTCGGTCGTCGGTGTCCCGATTGCGTTCGTCGGCAGCGGAGAGCGTCTCGAGGACCTGGAGCCGTTCCATCCGGACCGGGTCGTGTCGCGGATGCTCGGCATGGGCGACGTGCTGTCGCTCATCGAGCGCGCCGAAGCGGCCATCGATCAGCAGGACGCCCAGCGGCTCGAAGAAAAGATCCGCGCCAATGAATTCACGCTCGAGGACTTCCGCGATCAGCTGCGCACGATTCGGAAGATGGGTCCCCTCGAACAGATCATCGGGATGATTCCCGGGCTGAATCAGGCTGCTGCCAAAGCGGCCGAGAAGCCCGACGAGAAGCAGATGGCGCGTATCGAGGCGATCGTGAACTCGATGACGCCGGACGAGCGCCGCAAGCAGCACATCATCAACGGCAGCCGGCGGAAGCGGATCGCCCGCGGAAGCGGCACGTCGGTTGAGGAGGTAAACAGACTGCTGAAGCAGTTCGTCCAGATGCAGAAGATGTTGAAGTCGCTCGGCGGGATGGCCGGCATGGCCGGAGGCGGCACGAAAGCCCAGCGCCGGGCGTTGCAGCTGCTGCGCAACCGCGGATAGCACGCGGGGCTCGAAAGGTGAATCTGGTCATTTAATCATTTAGTCACCTGGTCATTGATTGGACCATTCAATGACTAGATGATCAGATGATCAAATGATTAGATTCACAGAGCGCAGCGAATTCCGACTCGAGTCAGAGCCTCGAGTCCCTGTCAGGGAGAGTCAGATGGTCGCCATCCGTTTGCGGAGAGCGGGCTCGAAGAAGCGCCCGTTCTTTCGCGTCGTCGTCACCGATTCCCGCGCCGCGCGGGACAGCAGCTTCATTGAGATTCTCGGCCACTACAACCCGCGGACGAAGCCCGCGCTCGTGACCGTTGATCGCGAACGTGTCGATCACTGGCTCAAGAAGGGCGCTCAGCCGTCGGACTCGGTCAGGACGCTGATCGCGCGGCACCTGACCCCGGCACCTGCGGCGGCTCCCGTGGCTGTCGAGCCGGAGAAATGAGCGACGAGCAGTCCGCCACCGGTGTCCGCGCCGTCGTCGAGGTGCTCGCACGCGCCCTGACGGACCGGCCGGATCAGGTGGCTGTCACAGAGAAGCCGCACAAGGGCGGCACGCTCGTCGAGCTGTTCGTGGGGTCCGGAGAGCTGGGAAGGGTAATCGGCCGGCAGGGTCGCACGGCGGCAGCGCTCAGAACACTGGCGTCGGCCGCGGGCGAGCGTGAAGGCAAGACCGTGACGCTCGAGATTCGAGACGGCCGGCCATAGTGGACTGGGACGGCCTGGCGCTCGTCGGGCGGATTGCCCGGCCGCACGGCCTGAAGGGTCACGTCGTCGTCAACCTCGAGACCGACTTCCCGGAGGAGCGCTTCGCGCCGGGAGCCGAGATGTTCCTTCGACGAAGAGGACGCATCGAGGCGGTCACGATTGCGACGATTCGTTTTCAGAAGGGCCGCCCGATCGTGTCCTTCGACGGCATCGACTCGATCGAGGCCGTGGAAGGCCTCGCGGGCGAGGAGCTCAGGGTTCCGCTCGACCGGTTGAGGCCGCTGCCGGAGGGATCGTTCTACCGGCACGACCTGATCGGCTGCCGCGCGGAGCTGGAAGACGGCACGCCAATCGGCGTGGTCTCGGACGTCGAGATTGAGATGGGAGGAAGCCGGCTCGTCATCGACGCGCCGGGACGAAGTCCGCTGCTGGTGCCGATGGCGAGCGAGATTTGTCCGACGATCGATCTTGCGGACAAGCGAATCGTCATACGGCCTCCGGCGGGACTGCTCGAGCTGAACGAACGACCGTGACTTTCGACATCGTCACGATCTTTCCCGACATCGTCCGGGGCGCGGTGGCCGCGGGCGTAGTCGGGCGGGCGCTCGAGCGAGGCGTGATGGAAGTGAAGGTTCACGATCTGCGGGCCTTCACGACCGATCGGCACCGGGTGGTCGACGATGTGCCGTACGGCGGCGGGCCCGGGATGGTTCTGAAGCCCGAGCCCATCGTGCGCGCGCTCGAGTCGATCCGGGCCGAACGAGGCGACGGATGCCGGGTGTTGCTGACGTCGCCGCAGGGTACGCGTCTCACGCACCCGGTGGCGCAGCGACTGAGTCGCGTGTCGCATCTCGTGATCGTCTGCGGCCGGTATGAGGGCGTGGACGAGCGGGTGCGATCGCAGGTGGACGAGGACATGTCGATCGGCGACTACGTCCTGAGTGGAGGTGAGTGGCCGGCGCTCGTCATTCTCGACACCGTCGCCAGGTTCGTGCCCGGCGTGGTGGGAGACGCGCAGTCGGTCGAGGAAGAGTCGTTCAGCCGCGGGCTGCTCGACTTTCCGCACTACACGCGGCCGGCGGAGCTCGAGCTCGGGCCCGGCGGCACGATGAAGGTGCCCGACGTGCTCTTGTCGGGCAATCACGCCGAGATTCGGCGATGGCGAAAGCGGCAGGCGGTCGCGCGCACTCTGGCGCTCCGGCCGGAGCTGCTCGAGACAGCCGACCTGGACACGGAAGAGCAGGAGATTCTGCGCGAGCTGATCGCGCACCGGGAAACGCCGTAGCGGGCCCGCGAGGCCTGCCGCGATAGAAGGAGTGAGGACGATGGGCGCCATAGAACTGGTGGAGAAGGCACAGCTGACCGAACGGCCGTCGATGCGGTCCGGGGACACGGTCCGCGTGCACGTGCGCGTGCGCGAGGGCGACAAGGAGCGCATTCAGGTGTTCGAGGGCGTGGTCATCGGCATGCATCGAGGCGGGACGCGCGCCTCGTTCACGGTGCGCAAGGTCTCGTTCGGCCAGGGGGTCGAGCGTATCTTCCCGCTGCACTCGCCGACGATTCAGAAGGTCGAGGTCATGCGCTCCGCCAAGGTGCGGCGCGCGAAGCTGTACTACCTGCGTCAGCTCAAGGGCAAGGCGGCCCGCATGAAGGACGCAGGTCGTCCGGACGCCAAGAGCTGATCGTTGTCGCATGCGCGTTCCCGCCACGCGCACGATGGAGAACGCGCTGCGCCGCGCAGGGTTCTGCGCGGTCGGCGGCGCCGACGAAGTGGGCCGCGGCTGCCTGGCCGGGCCCGTGGTCGCCGCTGCTGTCGTGCTGCATCCCGATCGGCGTATTGCAGGTTTGGCCGACTCGAAAGCCGTACCGCGCGCCGAGCGGGAGCGGCTCTTCGACTGCATCGTCCAGCAATCGGTGGCCTGGGGGATTGCCTGGGCCGATCCCCTCGAGATCGACCGCATCAACATCCACCAGGCGTCGCTCAAGGCGATGCAGCGCTCGATTCTCTCGCTCACTCCACTTCCCGACGTTGTGCTGGTGGACGCGTTTCGTGTCCCCGGCCTGCCGATGGCCCAGCGTGGCATCCCACACGGCGATCGGCGATGCGCGGCGATAGCCGCGGCGTCGATCATTGCCAAGGTCTGGCGCGATTCGCACATGCGCGACCTGCACGATCGGGATCCACGCTACGGGTTCGACCGGCACAAGGGCTATGCAACCGCCGATCATCTCGCCGCCGTTGCGCGCTTTGGCTATTCAGCGATGCACCGCCGTTCGTTCCGGCCTCCTACCCTGTTTGATACGATGGATTGACAGGCAGTCCTGAAGTGGCGGTCGATCGTCCCACCATCCTGCGCGAAGCGGAAAAGCTGGTGCGGCAGGGCAAGTTGAGCCGCGCCATCGAGGAATATCTGCGTGCCCTCGAGGAACAGCCTCGCGACTGGACGACAGCCAACACGGTTGGCGACTTGTACGTCCGGATGGGACAAGACGATCAGGCGGTCAGCTACTTCATCCGCGTTGCCGACGGGCTTCTCCAGGACGGATTCCTTCCCCGTTCGGCGGCCTTCTACAAGAAGGTCCTCAAGCTGCAACCGAAACACGAGCACGCGCTGCTCTCTGCGGCTCGCATCGCGGCGGAGCAGGGGCTGACCGTCGACGCGCGGGCGTATCTCATGACCGCCGCGGACGAACGACGCGCACGTGGCGATCAACGTGGACTCGCCGAGATTTCGATTCGACTTGCGGCGCTGACGCCCGGAGACCTCGACGCCCGGCGGGCAGCCGCCGACGCGCGCCTCGAGCTCGGAGATCACGGCGGCGCCGTGCGCGAGCTGGTCCTGCTCGCCGCCGACTGCTCGGCCGGAGGCGACAGAGAGCACGCCCTGGGCGCGTGGGATCGAGCGTCTTCCATCGCGCCAGAGCGGCTCGGACGGGCTCTGGAAGAGCTCGCCACGCGGGCTGATGCGGGATACTCGCTGGTGGAGCACCTTGTCGAACGCGACACGGCACGATCCGACTGGACCGCCGCGGCCGATCGCATCGATGCCTTTACCAGGTTGAGGGCAGGTCACGTGTCCGCTCACCAGCGTCTGGTCGATGTCATCGTGGACGGCGGGTTGTCCACACGGCTCACCGATGCCCAGGCTCGGCTCGCTGAGGCGTACCTCACCGCAGGAATGGCCGCCGAGGCGCGCTTCGTTGCCGAGGATCTGATGTCTGCCGAGCCTTCGGAGCCGGCACACGAGTCGCTGTTTCGAAAGGCTGTGGGCCTGCTCGGTGAAGACCCGGATGCTGCAGTGGCACACAGGCGGGCGCTCGCGCTCGACGTCGACGAACCGTCCGGCCCGGCGATCGCCAGGGCCAGCGAAACGGCTCCCGCACCTCCACCTGAGGTAGCGTCCGCTTCCGTGGGAACGGCATTTCCACAGACCACAATCGCGCCGCCGCCCGCGCCTGTCGTGGTTGCGTCGCCTCAGGCTGGCGATCCAGTGCCCGGGCCGAGGGCGACTGCCGGCAGGGACACACTCGAAATCGACGTGGACGCGATTCTGCGGGCTGCACCAGGACTTCCGGCCGCCGCAGGTCTCCCCGACTTTGAAGTCGATCTCGGCATGGAACTGAACGCGATGGCGAAGGTCGGAGCTGCACCTGCAGTGTCCCGCAATCTCGACGACGTGTTCGCCGGATTCCGACGCGAGGCTGGCGAGAAGCTGTCCGGCGAATCAGCGGACTCCCAGTTGGCCAGCGGCGAGCGTCTCCTGAAGGATGGCCGCGTGGACGATGGTCTTCGCGCGCTGGAGCAGGCCGCCAGGACGCCGCGTCTGAGATTTGACGCGGCCTCTCGAATCGCCCGTACGCTCAAGGGCCGCGGCCACCTGCAGCGCGCGATCGAGTGGTTCGAGCGTGCGGCCGACGCCCCGGCGCCGAGCCACGACGCCGGGCGAGCTCTTCTGTACGAGCTGGCAGATACCCTCGAAACACTCGGCGAAGAGGCGCGTGCCCTGGCGATATTTCTGGAGCTCGAGACCGAGGCCGGCGCGTACAAGGACGTCCGCTCCCGCATAGGGCGGCTCACACAGACGCAGGAGCGAGGGTAACGACCTGATTCGCCGGCTCCTCTTCGTTGCATTCTTCATCGAGGTCGGGCTCCTGCTCATCGTGGTCCCGTGGTCGGTCTACTGGCAGCGGAACTACTTCGTCTATGCCTGGCCCGGCCTGTGGGAGTACCTCGACGACGACTTCATCCGCGGGGCGGTCAGCGGCCTGGGCTTCCTCAATCTGTTTGCGGCCTTTGCCGAGCTGGCCCCGGTGTTCTCGGCTGATCGACGCAGTGTGCCCGTGCTGAGCGATCGCGAGACCGACACCACGTACGCCCCCGGGGACACGCAGGTCGAGCCCTGATTCTCCACCTCGTCACCGATCGCCGGCGCCTGTGCGGTGAGAACGCACCGCGTGAGTCTGCGCGGCGCGGGCTCCTCGAACAGGTGGCCTTTGCGGTGGACGCGGGCGTCGACGTCGTTCAGGTCCGCGAACAGGATCTCAGTGCCTCGGACCTCCTCGGTCTGGTCAGGGACGCCGTCGCCCTCACGATCGGCTCGAAGACTCACGTCGTCGTCAACGATCGCCTCGACGTGGCGCTCGCCGCCGGTGCGCACGGCGTGCATCTGAAGTCGAGCTCCATGGCTCCCGCCGACGTGAAGCGAATCGTCCCACAAGGCTTTCTGGTCGGGCGCTCGGTGCACAGCCTGGAGGAAGTCGGAGCAGCAGCCGGAGCGATTGACTACGCGATTGCGGGCACCGTCTGGCCAAGCAGGTCGAAGCCTGACGGTCACGCGTGTCTGGGTGTCGATGGACTGGCGGCGATCGCCGCCTCGGCCGGAGCTCCGACCCTGGCGATCGGCGGCGTGTCCGTCACCAGAATGGCCGAGATTGCCCGGGCGGGATGTGCCGGCGCCGCCGCGATCCAGCTGTTCATGGCAGCCGCAGCGGCAGGGACCGGCGCATGTCGAGTTCAGCCTCTCGTCAGCGTCGTCTCCGAAGCGCGCAGAATGTTTGACACTGCCAGGGTGCCTTCCTAACATTACCGTCAGTTCAATTACATGGCTGGCGAGCGCGCACCCGGCATCGGCGACGCCCTTCGTGAAGCCCGCGAACGGCGCGGTCTGACGATTCGGCAGATCGCCGCAAGTACGAAGATCTCCGTCGGTGTTCTCGAAGCCCTCGAGCGAAACGACATCTCGCGCCTTCCGGGCGGAATCTTCGGCCGGGCGTTCGTGCGGTCGTATGCGATTGAGGTGGGCCTCGATCCCGAGCAGGTGATCCAGGATTTCCTCACGCAGTTTCCAATCGATTCGGTCACTGTCGGGCATCCGACGGCCAGACCTCAGGAAGATCGCGAGGCGGCCGACTCCGACGAACGTGTGGCGTGGACGATTGGACGGCTGATTGTTGCGAGCATCCCGGTTGCCGCGGTCGTCCTGTACATCGGCGGCGGCTTCAGCGGTACCGACCCGGTGGAGGAGACTCCGCCGGCCCAGTACGCCTTGAGCATTCCTCCGGAACGCACGGCGCCCATCGCGCCGCTGCAACCGGTCGAGTCTCCCAGGCCGCAGCCTCTCTCCGTTGCCTCGGACAACGAGCCACTTCTGGTCGCCCTCTCGGCAAGCGGAGCGTGCTGGGTATCGGTTCAAGTCGACGGGAGAGTCGTGCTGGAACGTGAGCTCGCGGCCGGCGACCGCGAGCTGTTCGAGGTCGATCGCGACTTCGAGTTGATTGCCGGCAATGCTGGCGCCATCACGATGTCGCTGAACGGCCGGGAGTTCCGCTCGCTCGGACGGCAGGGACAGGTTGTCTCGGTGAGCTTCGGCCGCGACAACTTCGAGGAGTTCCTCATCGAGCCGTGAGCGCGCCCACGCCTCTGCTCGACTTCTTCAAGCGCGGTCAGGCGGCTCACGACGTGCGGCTCCTCGCCGCCCAGGGCGCCCTCGCGCCGCGCGCGGACGAGCAGCTCGCCATCCTGATCCATCTGCTCGACGACACCGACCCGGGGATCCGTTCGGCGGCATCGCAGACCCTCGACCGCATCCCCGTCGAGGCGCTGACCGCGCATCTCGCACGGTCTGATGTCTCGATCGGCGTGCGCGAGTTCTTTGCCGACCGGGGGGTCTTTCCGGCGGAGATCCCGGCGCTGACGGCCGACGAGCCCCTCTACGACACGTCGCCACAGACCGACTCCGAGCAGGACGAGTCCGAGGCGACGAGCAGCGAGGAAGGCGAGCGGCTCGGGGTCAGTGAACGCGTCGCACGGATGAATTTCCCCGAGCGTCTGCTGGCAGCGGTCAAGGGGTCCCGGGAATTGAGGGCGTTCCTCATCCGCGATCCGAACAAGGCGATTGCGACCGCCGTTCTCAGCAGTCCGAAGGTCAACGAGAAGGAGATCGAGTCGTTCGCGCGGATGCCGAATGTCTCAGAGGAGATTCTGCGAATCATCGGCAGTAATCGCGCCTGGACGAGGAACTACGGCATCCTCGTGGGCCTCACCAAGAACCCCAAGACTCCGGTGGCGATGTCGCTGAACTTTCTCGGGCGGCTGAACGACCGAGACGTACAGATGCTGTCGATCGACAGGAATGTGCCGGAACCTCTCCGCATCGCGGCCCGGCGTCGCGTCGTCGATGCCGCCTCGTCACGCAGATAACGGACGGCGCCTCTAGCGCCGTGGCTTTGCGGGGGTCTTGCGGATCCTGCGCTTGCCCGCGGGCTTCCGCTCGCGAAACCACTCGGATCGCATCTGCGCCATGCCTTCCATGTACACCGTGGCGCGCTCACGCTCGTCTTCGGTGGCCATCGACTTGAGGAGGTCGAGGGCCCGAGCCAAATCGTCCTGAATCGTCTGCCTGGTCGTCGCGAAGTACAGCCGGCGGATTTCCGCAAGCTTCTGATCGACGGTGAGCATGACGAGACGAGTCATCGCGCCGCCGCCAGGGAATGCGCACTTTCGTACCGCAGCCCTTCACGTTCGATCCTGAAGTCGAGCACCCGCGCGCCACCCTCGACGAGCGCGCCGGCAATATCGTCGTGCGCGTCGGGGGGACCGTAGCAGAAAAGACAGCCGCCTCCGCCCGCGCCACACACCTTCGCGGCCTGCGCGCCCACCGACTTCGCTCTGGCGATCAAGTCGTCGATCGCAGGCGTGGTGACGCCGGGGGCCAGTCGTTTCCGGTTTCCCCATTCGGCATCGATCTGACGGCCCACCTCGTCCCAATCGCCGGCCACCAGCGCCCGCCGCATCGCCACGGCGGTATCGCGAATCCGCTCGAAGCAATCGAATACTTCACGATCGCCGTCCAGGTGACGCTTGGTGATCTCCCAGTTGTTCGTCCCTGAATTCCGCGGCGCGCCCGTGTAGGCCAGGATCAGCCGCCGCTCCAGTTCGGCGCCGTCGACATCGAGACCGACGCGGCGGACGCCATCCACGGCCAGTTCCACGGCCGCAATGCCG
The DNA here is from genome assembly GCA_050250175.1 of Vicinamibacterales bacterium. Classification (GTDB taxonomy): domain Bacteria; phylum Acidobacteriota; class Vicinamibacteria; order Vicinamibacterales; family CAVVIG01; genus JBFWPD01. The sequence continues at coordinate 2,077 of JBFWPD010000016.1, read as the reverse complement.
CCGTACAGGGCCGGACGATAGTCCTGAACCCCCGTCGGGACCCGAATCGTCTGGCACTCGACGTTCATCGCCACGCCGAGCAGCGTCTCGTGGTCGAGAGGCCGTTCGGTCCAGCGGGTGAGCGCCCCGCACACGGCCACCGCAAGCGCCGAGGAGCCCGCGATGCCCGCTCCTGCAGGCGACTCACCGCGTGTTGTCAGGGTCACGCCCTGCACGCCGTACTGCCGCGCGAGAAGAGCGAGGAGCGGCAGCGGACTCGACGCGTCCAGGTCGGCCGCGTGCCGGACAACGACGTGTCGGTTCGTGTCGATCGACCGGAGTTCGATCGCCTCGTCCGGGCGAGCCTCGATGCTGGCATACGCGCGCAGGCTGATCGCGACGTTCAGCGTGGTGGCCCCGCTGTGAAACAGATACAGGGGCCAGATGTCGATGGTTCCGCCTGCGAGATCGATACGGGTCGGCGCGGATGCGGTGACGGACGGCACGGGCGGCACTGCGGAATTATAGCGGCGGGGACGGGGTAGAATTCGAGCTGATGCCGTCAGCCTTGAGTCGAGAGATCGGGCAGCTGCTCATCGCCGGCTTCGATGGCCAGCAGATTCCGATCGAGTTGCGTTCGCTCGTTCGTGAGTTCGGTCTCGGTGGCGTAATCCTCTTCGCGCGCAACATCGTCGAGCCCGAGCAGGTGGCGGAGCTGAGCGCGGAAGCCGCGCGACTCGATCCCAATCTTCCGTTGTGGGTGAGCGTGGACCAGGAAGGGGGCCGCGTCGCCCGCCTCAAGGCGCCATTCACCGAGTGGCCTCCCATGGCGAGCCTGGGGAGGAGCGGAGATCCTGAGCTCGCCGCCCGCTTCGCACGGGCCCTTGCGGCGGAACTGAGAGCGGTCGGGATCACCCTCGACTACGCGCCTGTGCTCGACGTCTTCACGAACTCGAAGAACACCGTCATCGGCGATCGCGCGCTGGCCGACGAGGCGAAGACGGTTGCAACGCTGGGATGCGCGATCATCGAGGCGCTACAGGACGCAGGCGTCGCCGCATGCGGGAAGCACTTTCCGGGTCACGGCGATACGGTCGCCGACTCTCATTTCGACCTGCCACTCGTCGAGCACCCGCCCGACCGCATCCGGGCGGTCGAGATGATCCCGTTCAGAGCCGCTGTCAAGGCCGGCGTTGCCGCCATCATGACGGCCCACATCCTGGTGCCCTCGCTCGACGAGGAGTATCCGGCGACCCTTTCACGGCGCGTGATCACCGGCATGCTCCGCGAGGAGCTTGGCTTCGAAGGGCTCATCCTCAGCGACGACCTCGAGATGAAGGCAGTCTCCGCCCGTTACGAGGTCCCGGAAGCCGCGGTGCTGGCGATTGCGGCAGGCTGCGACGGACTGTTGATCTGCAGCGGCGACCATCAGACACAGGCAGCCACGCTCGAGCGTCTGATCCGGGCGGTGGAGGAGGAGCGGTTGTCGCGGACGGCAGTGATCGATTCGCTCCGCCGTCATCAGCGCGCCAAAGAGCAGTTCCTCAAGGGCCTCCTCTCGCGCCCGGACGTGGCGCGGGGCATACGCGCGGTCGTCGGCCGCGACGAACATCAGGCGATTGCCCACGAAATGGCGCAGTTCGCGTGATGCTCAAGCCCCGCGCGCTCGAGCCAGGATCCCGCCTCGCCCTCATTGCTCCAGCCAGTCCTTTTGATCGCGAGGAATTCGATCGCGGAGTGGAGGAAGTTCGGCGTCTTGGTTTCGAGCCGGTGTACGACCCGTCTGTCTTTGCGCGTGAGGGCTATGTCGCCGGCAACGCGCAACTGCGCGCTGCCGCATTCCGTCGAGCCTGGTCCGATCCCGACATCGACGGGCTCATTGCAGTGCGCGGCGGGTATGGCTCCGCGCAGGTACTGCCGCTCATCTCGATCGAAGAGATCAGGAGAACCCCCAAGGTATTTCTTGCCTACAGCGACGTCACCGCGATGCTGACGTACATCACGCTCCATGCGGGACTCGTCACCTTTCACGGCCCGATGATTGATCGACGTCTCAGTCACGGGGCGGCCGGCTTCGACCTTGACTCCTTCGATCGTG
>JBFWPD010000015.1:0-19533 GCA_050250175.1 Vicinamibacterales bacterium | reverse complement strand
ATCCACTTCATCTCGCCCGTGGCGGCGTCGAGCTTCACGACGGCGCGCCGCGTGCCAGCGGTCGTGTAGAGCATGCCGTTGGCCATGAGAGGCGTGGACTGCAGATTGAACTCGGGGCGTGGCCCCATGTTGTCGGTCTTGAAGCGCCAGGCGACTTCGAGGTCGTTGAAGTTGCTGGCGTTCACCTGGTCAAGCGGAGAGTACCGCGTGCTATACAGGTCGCCGCCGTAGGTGCGCCACTCTCCGTTGTCGGTCTGCGCGGAGGCGTGCGCGGTTGTGAGTGCCAGGGAGATCCCGAGGGATATCCCCCAAACCTTTCCGAACCTTCCAGGCGACATCATTCTGCAACTCCTCTATGGCGGATCCGTGCCGAGGCCGGTTCAGCCAGGCAGTGCCTGATCTTTAGACCCTCTTCAGGCACGCCCAGTCTGGACTGAATTGGTGACGCGGGCGCCGATTATATGCGAACCGAAGGGCCCTGGCCCCCAAGCAAATTGGTCAGGGGAGGGCGGGTTCCGCCACCCGGAGGGAGACTTCGAAGAAGGTCCAGAGCCGCCTCCAGGAATCGCGCTGATCCGGACCGCCCGAGGGTCGCCTGGTCTCCGGATCCACGAGCCGATCGAAGAGGTGGCCGCCGGTCGGCGATTCGTAGACCTTGACGTCGGCCAGCCCGGGTTTCCGGGAGCGGAGCGCAGTGACCAGGGGCATGCTTTCCTCGATGGTCACGTCTTCGTCGTTGCGTGCCACGTGGACGAGCAACGGAATCTGCAGCCGGTCCACGTGATACAGCGGAGACCGGTCGCGGTAGACCTCGGGCCGCTCGGCGGGAGACCCTCCGAACCGGTTCAGGGGATCGATGGCGAGCCGGTGCTGGTCGCCCTTGATGGTCAGCCTGTGGAACAGGTTCGCGACCGGTACGATGGCAGCGGCGGCATTGAACGCGGCCGGGTGCCTGAAGACCGCCAGCAGAGCGATCATCCCCCCATGGCTCCAGCCGACGATGCCAACGCGTTCCGGATCGACATGAGGATACCGGTTGCGCAACACCTCCACGGCCGTCACCACATCGTCCACCTCGGCGCCGCCGTAGTCGATGGCCTCGTAGAAGTGCCGGCCGTACCCGATGCTGCCGCGGTACTCGGGCGCGATGACCACGTAACCGCGGGCCGTCGCTTCCCGGATGTAGGGGATGTAGTGCTCGTACAGATGGCCCCGGATGTTCTCGTGAACCCAGACGATGGCGGCGTGACGGTTGGCCTTGTCGATCTCGAGCGGCTGAAAGACGAACGCTGGGATCTCGAGGTCCCCGGCCCGGCTGCGGTAGAGGATCTTCTCCATCCGCATGTGGCCGGCGCTCGCGGCGCGCCAGGCCCTGTCCGTCGCTTCCTGCTCCCGCCGCTGCTGCTCGAAGTCAGGCGGGCGATCAGACCAGACGTCGCCCTGGACGGGTGAAACGGCAGGTGGTACTCCGGCGCCGATTGCATCCGGCCGGAGCGCTGCCAGTGCAGTGAGTGCCGCGACGACGAAGGCGGCCAGCCGCCGCCGGCTCGCTGGGAACCTGACGACCATCGCTTCAATCTTACGTCGGGCCTACGTCGGGCCCATGTTGCGTGAAGCGGCGGGACTCAGCTCGGGGGCGTCGCTCGCTCGTATGCCCGGATCAGCCACTGCCGGAGGCGGTCGGCAGCTTCGTCAGGAGTCGGTCCGTAGAAGGGCATCAGGGCCGTGGGGACACCAGGAATCCTCACGATATAGGCCCGCCAGCGATTCTGGGCCACCGCCGCTACCTCGATCAGGTAGGGACGGCCCGCAATTGACTCCTGAAAACGATGTACAGCGGTGCTCACAGGCCCTGGGTGTGTCTGAATGTTGGGAACGCGAAAATTGTACGCACCTCTCCTGTCCAAACAAGCGAAGCGCGGCGCGAAGGCGGATGCACAAGCGCGTCTGGAGCGATTGCCTCGACTCAAAGAGGGCAGAGAAATTCTTTTCGTTGTCAGGCTGTCCACAAGAAATGCACGTCCCATCCACAGGTTTTCCACAGTGTCGAATCGGCCCGGCTGCTTGACGCGATCACCGGGCCCCCGTACGCTTCACTTCATGTGGACATCACGGATGCTGGCCGTACTGCTTGGCCTGGCGGTGGTGTCTACGTCAGCGATCGCGAGCGCCCAACCCCGGGCATCGGGTGACGAGCCTCAGGGCGACCGTCCGGAGCTCCTCCGTCTGTTCCTCACCGACGGGACGGCGATCGTCAGCTACGGCGAGCCTGCGCGTGTGGGAGAACGCGTCGTGTTCTCAATCCCGACATCGGCGTCTCCCGACGATCCACAGCTGCACCTCGTCGACATCGCCGCCGCGCGCATCGACTGGCAGCGGACGAACCGCTACGCGGATGCTGTTCGCGCTGCCTCGTACATCGCCAACCATGGCGAGAGCGCGTACGAGCTGCTCACTGCTGAGATCGCTGACGTGTTGAACAGCGTTGCGGTGACGAGCGATCCCTCGCGGAGGCTTGCGCTCGTCGAGCAGGCCCGCCGCCGGCTCGCTGAATGGCCCGGCCGGCACTACAACTACAAGGCCACGGAAATCGCGCAGATGCTGGAGATTCTCGACGGTGCGATCGCGGATCTTCGTGCCGCGGTCGGCGTGACGAGATTCGACCTGAGCTTCGTCGCGCCGGAGGCGCCATCGCCCGAGCCTGAACCGCTGATGCCGCCCCCCTCGCCGCGTGAGGCGATCGAGCAGACGCTGGTTGTCGCGCGGCTCACTGACTCGGCCGCGGCGCGCAAGTCGCTGCTGACGGTCGCGCTGGCGCGCATCGACCGCGATGCGGATGTGCTCCCGAGCGACTGGAGAACCTACACGAGGACGGCCATTCAGACCGTCCTTGCGGCGGAGCGGCGCGTCGACCGCAGCTACCTCGCGTTGACGACCCGCACGCTGGCCATCGCCGACTCGCGCACGCGGAACGCCGATGTGCGCGGCCTGGAGCGTCTGCTTGCGGACGTGCACCGGCAGGACGAACGGCTGGGCCATGAGCGTCCGGACGCGATTACCAATCTGGTCGCGACGCTCGGCTCCCGGCTCGATGCGGCGCGCCGGCTGTCGCTTGCGCGCGAGCGCTGGGCGCTGCGGCTGCCGGAGCTCAGAAAGGTCGAACCGATCCTCGCGGGTCAGGCCGATCGGCTGAATCACCTGAAGCCGGCGCTCGAGGACATTCGTGCGCTCGCCGTCTCCGCGCCGTCGGGCCTCTCGCTCGTCGAGCAGACGGCGTCCGGAGTTCTCGCAATCGTGGAAGCGCTCGATCCGCCCGAAGAGCTGCGCGTCGCGCACGCGCTGCTGCAGAGCGCCGCGCAGCTCGCGACGAGCGCGGCACGCATTCGACGTGAGGCTGCGCTCGCCGGCGATCTGTCACGCGCCTGGGATGCGTCGTCGGCTGCGGCCGGCGCGATGATGATGTTCGATCGCGCCCGAACCGAACTGCGGGTTGCTCTGAGCCTTCCGCAGCTCGTGCAGTGATCACTCCACGCCAGACACGACTCGTCAGAGTCCAGGACCTCAACACGATGCGCCGGGTCGTCGCCCGTCTGGTGGCGGCGAACGCGGCGACTCCGGAGAGGCGTCAGGTCGTGATCGTGCCCACCGGTGGCGCCGCGCGCCAGCTGCGCCGGACCGTCGAACGGCTCGAGAGCATCGCGCTGCCGCCGAGCGTCGAATTCGTGACCCGCGAGCAATGGTACGAAGCGCTGGCTGACGGACTGCACGATCCGCCGCGGCGGCTCACGCCATTCGAGCGCGACAGCCTCGCGCAGGCGGCGGCGGGGGCTGCCGCCGCTCAGGCCGAAGGCCTGACGTTTCAGCTCCGCCCCGGACTGATCGCCGAGATCCTGAATTTCTACGACGACATGCGGCGTCAGGGGCAGCAGGTTCAGCGTTTCGAGGAGCTGATCGCGGAGGCCATCGATCCGACGGTCGCGATTGGCGATCGCGGCGCGAGCCGCATGCTCCTCCAGACACGCTTCCTGGCAGAGACGTTCCGGGGGTACGAATCGCGTGTGGCCGATCTGGGGCTATGCGACGAGCATGGCCTGCGGGCGTCGTTGATTGCCTCGGCCGCGGACTCCCCGGTTCGTCGAACCGTCGTTGCCGTCGGCGACTGGATTGCCGATCCGGGCGGTCTGTTCCCAGCCGATTTCGACCTCCTGACTCGCATCAGCGGCCTCGAGCAGATCGATCTGGTTGCGACTGACGCGACGCTCGCGTCGGGTTTCCACCAGCGCCTCCGTGACTGGCTGCCGGGACTCGACGAAGTCGATGCACCCGCGATCGTCGAGGAGACCGCGACGGCGCGCCCGCTGCTCATCGTGCCCGGCGGCGAACCAGACAAGCCGTGGCACACGTGTCGTGACCGCGCCGAGGAGCTGGCGGCCTGCGCCAGGCGCATCAAGGCCGATCGCCGAGGTGGCCGTGTCGTCCCGCTCGACCGCATCGGAGTCGTCTACAGAAAGCCGCTGCCGTACCTCTATCTGGCGCGCGAGACGATTGGCGCCGCGGGCATCAGATGGCGATCTGCCGACGCCCTCCCGCTTGCCGGAGAGCCCACGGCCGCCGCGCTCGATCTCGTCCTCGAGTTCGTGGAAACAGGTTTCACGCGCGACAGCGCGGTTGCGCTGCTGCGCTCCCCGCACTTTCTACTCGATCGCGGGGAACAGCTGGTCACGAGACAATCGATCCTGGCCCTCGATCGAGCGCTCAGTCAGTCGCGCTATCTTGGCGAGTTGTCGAGGCTCGAAGCGCTGGCTGCCGACTGGAAAGCAGCGGCCGCAGCTCCCGCACTCGACGCTGCGCTCGCTGCTGCCCGCGGCCTTGCGGCGCTGACCGAGCCCGCACCAGCGTCGACCCAGCTCGATCGTCTGCGTTCGTTCGTGCTCGAGCACTTCAGGCCGCTCGCCCTCGACGATCCCTTCACGGCTCGCGAGGAGAGAGCGCGGACGGCGATCGTCGAGATGCTCGAGCGTCTGAGCCGGGCCCACGCTGCGCACCACGATCCGGCATGGACGATTGAAGAGCTCTCGGCGGCCGTACGGCGCTGGATCGCGACGCAGACCTTCGAACCCCGCGATGAAGGCGTGGGCATCGAGCTGCTCGACGACCAGGCTGCGCGGTACGGCCTGTTCGACGATCTCTTCATCGTGGGGCTGATTGAGCGGGACTGGCCCGAGGCCGCCAGGCGCAATATCTTCTACGCGCCGGGTCTGCTCAAGGCGCTGGGATGGCCCCCCGAGCGGGATCGACGGGCGGCAGACGACTCACGATTTCTCGATCTGGTGGCGTCTGCGTCCGGGCGCGTTGCGGTGTCCACGCTGACCCTGGACGACGAGAACCTCGTCGCGAGGTCTGCGCAACTGGACGAGTTGCCTCGCCTGCGGCTCTCCACGCTCCCTGACGGACCCGCGGGTTCCGCACGGATCCTTCCCGAAGACGTCCTGACGGCGCCAGCCCCGGCGCTCGAAGTGCTGGATCCCGCGGTGCGTGAGTGGGCCTCGCTGCGCATGGCCCGTCCTCCCGCCGCTGCTCCGGAGTTTCATGGAGCCGTCGGCAGGGCTGAATCGCGCGCCTGGTCGGTGAGCGCCCTCGAAACCTACCTCGGATGTCCGTTTCGCTTCTTCGCTCAGCACGTGTTGAGGCTCGAAGAAGAGCCGGAAGACGAAGAGGTGATGGATCCGAGGCGGCAGGGGCTGTTCGTCCACGACGTCTTCGAAGCGTTTTTCGGTGAATGGCAAGAGGCGGGTCATCGAAGCGTCACGGCCAGGAATCTGGACGCCGCGCGTGCGATGTTCACGAGCGTCGTCGATCGAAAGCTGGGAGGGATTCCTGAAGCCGAAGCCGGACTCGAGCGTACGCGCCTTCTCGGTTCCTCTGCCGCCGCGGGCCTCGGAGACGCGGTGTTCAGGATGGAAGCCGAGCGGCCGACGCGCGTCGTCGAGAGGCTGCTCGAACATCGGCTCGAGGGCGCGTTCGAGATCGCCACACCGGAGGGCCCGCGGACGATACGGCTCAGAGGCAAGGCGGATCGCCTCGACTTGCTCGAGGACGGCACCTTCAGGTTGATCGACTACAAGCTTGGATGGCCGCCAAGTCGCTCTCGCGCGTTGCAGCTTCCGATCTACGGCGTCTGCGCGGAGCAGCGGCTCAGGAATCACCGCGGCCGCGCCTGGACTCTTGGCGAGGCGGCGTACCTGGCGTTCAAAGGACCCAAACGGGTCGTGCCGCTCTTCACCGGGGCGGATCGCGACAAGGTGCTGGCCGACGCACAAGCGCGGCTGGTCCAGGTCGTGGACGCCATCGAGCGCGGAGAGTTTCCGCCGGCTCCCGACGACATCTACCGCTGCGAAACGTGCACATTCACGGCCGTGTGCCGCAAGGACTATGTCGGCGACACTGCCTGACGCCGCCGCCCGCCGCGACGCGGTGGACCCGTCGCGGAACGTCGTGCTCGAGGCTTCGGCGGGCACGGGCAAGACCCGCGTGCTCGTCGAGCGCTACATCAACCTGCTGCGCGCGGGCGTCGAGCCCGATCACATCCTCGCGATCACGTTCACGCGAAAGGCCGCCGCGGAGATGCGTGAGCGCATCGTGGATCGGCTGCGCGAGGCATCGCGTGAGTCGCTCATCGACCTGGCGCTCTGGCGCGATCTGAAAGACCGCCTTGCGGACATTGCGATCAGCACCATCGACGCATTCTGCCTGTCGCTGCTCCGGGAGCTTCCGCTCGAGGCCGACGTCGATCCGGGCTTCGAGCTGGCTGACGATACCGAGGCGCCGCGCCTCGTTGACGAGTCGCTGACCCAGGCGCTCCGGATCTCTCGCGCCCTTGCAGCAAAGGACGACGACGTCGCGCTCGTGTTTGCTCAGCTGGGGGAGCGGCGATTGCGCGTGGGGCTCGCGGCATTGCTCAATCAGCGTCTCGTCGCGCCACAGGCCCTGCACCGGTTCCTCGCGCATGGACCGCGGGATCTCACCGCTGCCGTCGCGTGCCGGAGTGCCGCGGGCCGTCTTCGCGAACAGTTCCTCGCCGCCCCGGGGGGGATCGAAGCGTTTCTCGCCGACGGCCCGGTCCACCATCCGGCATTCGCGATGCTGGCCGGCGACATCCGCGAGTTGTGCAGCCCGGACGCACTGACTCTCGACGCCAGGCAGGGACAGGCTGCCTTTCGCGTCATCGTCGATCGCCTGCGAGGCTACTTTCTGACGCAGGATGGCCGCCCTCGGGAGAAGGCGTTCGCGGGGACTGGTTTCAAGGGCAGCGACTGCGATTCGGAGGACGCCTGGAAACGCCACAGGTCCCGGGCTGCCGTCATGGCTCCGGGGATCGCCGAGACGATCCGGGGTTTCCGCCGGGATCTGAACGTCGTGCAGGCGCGCGGCGTCTGGCGGATCTTCGCGGTGACGCTTCGTCAGTACCAGCGCACGCTCGAATCGCGCGCGCTGATGGACTTCTCCGGCGTCCTCGATCGCGCGATTCGTCTGCTGAAGGACATGGACGAGTTCGCCGAGAGCCGGTTCAGGCTCGAAGCCCGGTACCGGCACGTACTGGTCGACGAGTTCCAGGACACCAGCCGTGCGCAATGGGAACTGGTCGCACAGCTCGTGCGGAGCTGGGGCGAGGGGCTTGGGGCCGCCGCTGATGCCCTGCCACCGTCACTCTTCATCGTGGGCGACCGGAAGCAGTCCATCTACGGCTTCCGCGACGCCGAAGTGGCGGTACTCGATGAGGCTGGCGCGTTCGTGAGCGATCTCCGGGCCGACGGCGATCCGCGCCGGGCAATCACGGTGAGCTTCCGGTCGGTGCCGGCGCTTCTGGCGCTGGTCAACGACATCTTCGAGAGCGTCGACAAGGCGCCGGAACGAAGCGATGCATTCCGGTACGACGAACGCGACCGTTTTCCGATCGAGCCGGTCGAGGATGCCGCACGCCCCGCAACGCGCAAGGAGCTCCGCCTGCCACTGGACGACGGTCCGGCGCTTGGCATCATCGCAGGCGACAGCGTGGGAGCTGCCGCGGAGCGTGTGGCCGACGAAGTCGTCCGGCTGCTGCAGGACGCGACGATTCGCGACCGTGCGACGGGCGTTCGGCGGCAGGCGCAACCAGCCGACATCGCGATTCTCTTTCGCTCGCGTGACAGCCATCGTGACTTCGAGAAGGCGATCGAGCAGCGAGGCGTCGCCACGTACGTCTACAAGGGCCTCGGGTTTTTCGACGCCGACGAGATCCAGGACGCCGTTGCGCTGCTTCGGTACCTGGCGAATCCCTTGTCCGACCTGCGAGCCGCCGCATTTCTGCGATCGCGCCTGGTGCGGTTGTCGGACGTCGCGATCATGCGGCTCGCGCCGGGCCCCGCCGCGGCGATCCTCGACGGCGAACCAACCGCGCGCACGGCCGTCTCCGATGACGACCGGGTTGTCCTCGATCGCGTGCGCGATCATGTGAACCGCTGGCTCGCCTGGGTCGATCGCATGTCGCCCTCGGAGCTCCTCGGCGCGGTGCTCGCCGAGACGGCCTACGCTTTCGAGACGCGGGGGACCAATCGCCGCCAGGCCCGGGAGAATCTCAAGAAATTGCGCTTCATGGTCGCCCGCTTCCAGAATCGCGGATACGCGACCCTCGCGCGAGTCGCGGATCATCTCGATCAGCTCGCAACGGGCGACGAGAGCAATGCAGCCATCGACGCGATCGATGCCGTCAGCCTCATGACCGTGCACGCGGCAAAAGGACTGGAGTACCCGATCGTGTTCGTCGTGAACATGAGCCGCGGAACCGGGAATCAGCGCGCGCCGATACGCGTGACCGGAGGTGCGGCAAACGAGGCGTCAGTGTCGATCGCCGACTACCAGTCGGAGGCGGACGAGGACGTGTCGGCTCGCGAACGCGAGGAGACGAAGCGGCTCCTCTATGTCGCGCTGACCAGGGCGCGCGATCGCCTGTACTTGTCAGCGACCGTCCGCGACGGCGTGTGCCGCACGACTCGCGGAAGTCTTGGAGAGGTCCTGCCAGCCGCGTTCAAGAAGCTGTTCGAGCAGGCCGTAACCGCCGGCGAGCATGGACGGACGCTGGATTGGCCGGGAAGCAGCGGGACGACACACGCGTTTCGCGTTCCGCCTGTCGCGTCCACGCCTGTCCTGGCGGATGCGAAAGCCCCTCTCGATGCCGCAGTGATCGCAGTGATCGATGACGTGGGCGAAGTGCGGTGAGAGAAGTCCCGTGAGATCAGTAGCGCGTCTGCTCGGCCCACTTCCTGGCGCGAGCTTCCGCTTCTTCCTGGCTGGCGGCGACGAGGAGCACTGAGCGGTCCGGCTTGTTCGATCCCTCGCGCGTAATCCAGGATACCCAGTGCGGTCCACGTGCTTCCGTGTGCACCTGGTAGGACGCGTTGCTCGTTGGCATGGGCGAAAAGGTAGCAGATTTGCGCCGATTTCGCGAGAAAGCGCCGTTTTTGGCTGAATTGTCGTTGCGCCCGCCCTCGCCAGCACTTAGAATCCAAGTGTTTCGCGGCACCCGGTGGGGTGCTGAAAGGGAGTCGTTCGTGACTTTGACTTGTCCGACGTGCGGCAACGACCGTAATTTTCAGGTCAAGACGCTGCAGATGCACGTGGTTCATCTCGAGGATGGACGCGTGGAGGTCTCAGAGGAGAGCCGCCCGGCGGTCCTCGAAGTGCTCTGCGACGAGTGTGAAACCGCGCTGAAGTTCGAGGAGTTCGAGGATACCCTCCGCAAGGAAGTCCTGCTAACGATTGGCGCGCGCTGACGCGCCGCCCTTCTTCTACTACGCCTTCTCTTCTTCGGCGTCTTCGAAGTAGTCGCAGTCGGGGCAGACCCACTCGGCAATCGCCTGTGGTGTCGGCCGCGGGGCGCCCGGTACCTGCACGACTGTCTGCGATCGCTTGAGCTGCATCGATCCGCCGCAGAGCGGACACTCACGCGTGTCGGGCATATCAGGCTGCAGGCTACAGGCTTAGGCGACAGGCTTCAGGCTACGGGCTTCAGGCGTCGGAAATGCGCAGAGCATCGTGCTACGGGTTTTCGTATCGGCGGACAGTACAGCGTGGAACGCGGTGCTGACAAGAGGCCGCACGGTCTTGACATCCGGCGGGCCACGCCGCATCGTGTGACGGGGTGATGGTGTGAGCGTCGACTGGATCGTTCGCGGCAAGCCGGCCAAGGTCACGCCCGACGACTGCTTCGCCGACGAGACGGCGATCGACTTTCCGTCGGTCGGCCACATCGTCGCGCGTGTACGCGACGCGTTCGTGGACGATTACGGCGTCGATGAGCCGCGTCTGCTCACTGCCGAGGTCGCCGTGTCGAGGCGCGAGGCGCTCTTCGGCACGACGTTGCCGCTGAGGGTCCCGGTCAGTGGCGCATGTCCCGAGTGCGGCGGTCGAGGCGAGGTCTGGCCCGATCCCTGCGTGCCCTGCAGCGGCACAGGCAACGCGCTCGTTCACCATCCTGTCCGCGTCTCGGTGCCGGCCGGCGTCGCCGACGGTGCGCGCATCCGGTTCCGGGTCACGTCGCCGCACGCTGCGCCGGTCCGCGTCGAAGTTCGCGTGCGCACCAGCGCCGCGTGACTGAAGGAACTCTGAAAAATTTGGTAATTGGATAATCTGGAAACTTGGTAATTGAACCTCTCACTGGATCCCGCCAGGTCACCAGGCACCTGCGGTAGCCATCAGGTCTTGGACCTGCCGAGATGTACTGAGTAGGTTCAATTCCTAGATTGCAGATTATCCAATTATCAAATTTCTACGGTTCGTCCACAGTTCCAGGAGGGGTGGCCGGCGTGCACCTGGCGATGCGGCGGACTGCGCGCCACCCGCCGCGCACGATGCCATCGCGCGCGATCACGATCTCAGCGTAGTGGCTGCACGACGGGACGAAGCGGCACGTCACGCCCGCGCGTTCCACCAGCGGCGCAAGGGCGCGCTGATAGCCGTCGATCCCCGCGAGCGCCAGCCGTTCCGCAAACACCACGGCGACAACCGCGAGTATGGCAATCGCAATGAGCAGACGCTGAGCGGCCACGGGGTGGCGCGGCACAGCTAGAACCGTTCGGCGTACTGGCTGACGCCGGGGACGATCAGGCGGGAGCCGCCGAGCGCCTTGAGCATCGCGATCAGGTGGAGCGCGAGAATCGCGACCCACAGCGCGACGCCGAGCAGGCTGACGGCGCACCCGAGGCTGAGGGTCATGAGGGTCGCGAGCGCCATGATGAGTGAGAGGGCGACGACAAGGACGATCTCCGCCGCCATCAGCACGAGTCCATGCTTGGCGTGCCACTGGACCTCGCTGTCACCTTTCTCGACAACGAGGGGAACGATCGCAAGCGGCCACAGGTAGGCCAGCACGAGCATGACCGCGCGATTGGGAGAGGAGTTCGTCATCGAGCGTGACGCGCGCGGGAGCGACAGAAATGTGCGTCGCCGCGAGTGTACCATCCTTGTTATTGGCCGGCCAAAGCCGATATTCTTGCTGCATGGCCCTGACCGACGCGGCTGTGCTCGATGCCCTCAAGGTAGTGCAGGATCCCGACCTGCAACGTGACATCGTCAGCCTTGGCTTCATCAAGAACCTGAAGATCGACGACGGGCGCGTGGCGTTCACGATCGAGCTCACGACACCCGCGTGCCCGGTGAAGGATCAGATGCGCGACCAGGCGCGCGCGGCGGTACTTCGCGTGCCGGGTGTGACGTCGGTCGACGTGACGATGAGCGCGCAGGTCCGCGAGGCCGCGGTCGCCGATGGGCAGCGGCAGGCGCTGCCTGGCGTGAAGAACGTCATCGCGGTCGGAGCCGGCAAGGGTGGCGTCGGCAAGACGACGGTGTCGGTCAATCTGGCGATTGCGCTTGCGAAGGCCGGAAGCCGTGTCGGCATCATCGACGCAGACATCTACGGTCCGAACGTGCCGATCATGCTCGGCATGAAGACGCAGCTGATGACGGACGGACAGAAGATCGTCCCGGCCGAGAAGTACGGCCTGCAGGTCATCTCCATGGGCTTTCTGACGAGCGACGACGCCCCGATCATCTGGCGTGGCCCGATGCTCCATGGCGCGCTGCAGCAGTTCTTCCGCGAAGTCCGCTGGGCGGAGCTCGACTACCTCGTGGTCGACCTTCCTCCGGGTACCGGCGACGTGGCGTTGAGCCTCAGCCAGACCGTGCCCGTTGCGGGCGCGATCGTCGTCACGACGCCGCAGCAGGTGTCGCTCGCCGACAGCCGTCGCGCGGTGGCGATGTATCGCAAGCTGAACATCCCGTCGCTTGGCGTCATCGAGAACATGAGCCACTTCGTCTGTCCGTCGTGCGGCCACGAGGCAGACATCTTCGGGCATGGCGGCGGCGAGCAGATGGCCGCCGAGCTCGGCGTGCCGTTTCTCGGACGCATCCCGATGTACCAGCCAATCCGCGAGGGTGGCGACAGCGGCGTGCCGCTCGTCGTCAGCGAGCCCGATTCTCCCGCAGCGCGCGCGTTCATGGCCGCCGCCGAACGTACGGCCGCCCGCGTTTCGATTGCCAGCTATGCCCGTGGAGACGTGCCGCAGAAGATCCCGCTGACGGTCGTGCGATGAACCTGCCGTTCACGAAGCACACGCTGTCGAACGGGCTCGATGTACTCCTGCATGAGGATCACGGCTGCCCGATTGTCGCCGTGAATATCTGGTACCACGTCGGCTCCAAGAACGAACGCCCCGGCTTTACCGGTTTCGCTCACCTCTTCGAACACCTGATGTTCGAAGGCTCGCAGCACTACGACAAGGGGTACTTCCAGCCGCTGCAGGGTGCAGGCGGACTGCTCAACGGCTCGACGAGCGCCGATCGGACCAACTACTGGGAAGTCGTGCCGGCCGGAGCGCTGGAGCTCGCGCTCTGGATGGAATCGGATCGCATGGGCTTCCTGCTGCCCGCGCTCACGGAAGCGAAGTTCGGCAACCAGCGCGATGTGGTGTTGAACGAGCGGCGGCAGAACTACGAGAACCGTCCGTATGGTCTCGCACCGATGGCGATGCTCGCCGCGCTCTTTCCGCCTGACCATCCCTATCACTGGACCACGATTGGCGAAGTCGCCGACCTGCATGCCGTCAAGCTCGAGGATGTCCAGGCGTTCTTCCGCAGGTACTACCACCCCGGGAATGCGTCGCTGGCGATTGCCGGCGACTTCGAGCCGAACGAAGCCATTGCGCTGGTGCGGGCGTACTTCGAGCCGCTGCCCGCCGGACCCGACGTGCCTGTCGTCCGTCCGGTGACGCCGTCGCTCGACAACGAGCAGCGGCTGCTCATCGAGGATCGTGTCGAGCTGCCTCGTCTCTACATGGGATGGCTGACGCCTGCGATGTTCGATGCGGGTGATGCGGAGCTCGACCTGGCGGCCGACATCCTCGCCAACGGCAAGACGTCCCGCCTGTACGAGCGCCTGGTCTTCAGCGAACGCATTGCCACCGACGTGTCTGCAGCGCAGAACTCGCGCGAGGCGTGTGGCTTCGTCCAGCTGGCGGCGACCGCGGCACCGGACCACAATCTGTCCGAGATCGAGGCGACGGTGTCACGGGAGATCGCGCGTTTCGCCGACGAGGGCCCCACCGACGACGAGATCGAACGCGCGCGTGTGCAGGCCGAGGCGCAGTTCATGTTCCGCCTGCAGACGGTGGGCGGCTTCGGGGGCAAGTCGGATCAACTGAACGCCTACAACACGTTCATCGGCGACCCTGGTTACTTTGCCCGCGACCTGCAGCGGTATCGCGACGTGACGCCAGACTCGATGCGCGACGCCGTCAGGCGCACACTCGATCACGCCCGGCGCGTCCTGTTGTGCGTCGTGCCGCGAGGACGGACGGACCTGGGCCTGACTGACTGCGCGCCGGCGGTCGTCTCCTGATGGCATCGACGCGCGGCGCTGCCGGCACTGCCTTGGTCGACAGGTCGCGTCTTCCCGAGCCTCGGCCGACGGTCCGCTTCCGCTTCCCCGCAATCGAGAAGTCAACCCTCGAGAACGGGCTGCGTATCTGGACGGCCCGTCACGCTTCGATTCCTGTCGTCGCCATCGGGCTCGTCGTCAATCGCGGCGCGGCCGCGGATCCTTCCGGGTTGGAGGGACTCGCTGCCATGACCATCGACATGCTCGACGAGGGCAGCGAAGGCCGATCGGCGATCGAGATGCACCAGGCGCTCTCGAGGATCGGTGCCCAGCTCGATTCCGAGATCGGGCCCGACGGCGCGGGCCTCGCGGTCACCGCGCTCGGTCGATTTGCCGATCGAGTCGTCGACCTTCTGGGAGCGATAGCCGGCCGTCCATCGCTGACCGAAGAGGACTTCGAGCGGGTAAGGGAACTGCGGCTCAACAGACTGCGGCAGCTCCGGGACGTGCCGGGCGCCGTCGCGGATCGAACGTTTGCGCGCCTCCTCTACGGTCTGCATCCGTACGGCCACACGCCTCTCGGCGCCGAAGCGGCGCTTCGCGCGATGACCATCGACGACGTCAGGTCGTTTCATGCGGGGCATATCAGGCCCGCGACGACGACGCTCGTCGCCGTAGGCGATTGCCACCACGACGAGGTGCGCCGCTACGCCGAGGCGGCGTTCAGCGGATGGAGCGGTGCCGGCGAGCCGCGCACCCCCAGTGGCGGCACCGTCCCTGTGACGTCGCGCCTCAGCGTGGTGCCGCGGTCAGGCGCGCCGCAATCGGAGTTGCGCATCGGTCACGTCGCGGTCTCGCGGAACACGCCGGACTACCACGCGCTCATCGCCGCGAACATGGTGCTCGGCGGGCAGTTCGTCAGCCGCATCAATCTCAATCTGCGCGAAGAGAAGGGCTTCACGTACGGCGCCCGCACCTCGTTCGACTTCCGCCGCGAGCCGGGACCGTTCGCCCTCCAGGTCAGTGTGCAGACGGCGGCCACCGCAGAGGCGATCCGCGAGTCACTTCGCGAGATTTCCGACATCCGCGGTGCCCGTCCGATTACGCCCGGCGAGCTGTCACTCGGCGTCGCGGCACTCACGAGAGGGTTCCCGCGGAGCTTCGAAACGGCGGAGCAGGTCGCACGCGCGATCTCGCAGCTGGTGCTCTACGATCTGCCCGATTCCTACTACGAGGACTTCGTTCCGGCGATCGAGCGGCTGACTGCCGAGCATGTGACGGCAGCAGCTGCGCGCCATCTCGACCCCGAGCGCATGACCACGCTGGTCGTCGGCGACCTCGACGTGATTCAGCACGACATTGCGCGCTTGGACCTCGGCACGCCCGTCACCCTCTCCGCAGAAAGCTTCTGATAGACCCACGACATCTGGTAATTGGGTAATCTGGTAATCTCGAAATTGGGAGTGAACGCCGCTTATCGAGCGCTCGTTGGCAACACGGCGACAAGGGAACAGCTTTCCAGACGGCAAATTCCCAGATTCCCAGACTACCCAATTACCAGATGCAAACCAGGCACTCCTGGGGCGTCGGCGTCCTCGGCGCCATCGTCATCATCAGCCTCGTGCTGGCGACCGCAACCGTCTGGCTGTTTCTGACCGATCCTGTCACGGTGGCTGATGCGGTGAGTGAAGATGAGGTGACGCCGTTCATCCGCGATCTGGCGTCGGTGCTGCTCACGGCGCTTCGTAGTCTGCTCAGATATCTTTGATCCTCTCTCTTCATGAGTAGCGTCCCGGACGGCCCTGCACCTGACACACGAATCACGGAGCTCACCGCGACGCTGTCGGCATGGCGGGTGGTCGTGCTCGACGCTGCTGCGGATCTTGGTGCCGATCGTCCCGAAGTACAGTCGCAGTCGAGCCGCCTGGAGAGTCCGACCGCAGTCTTCGAGTTCCTGGATTTCTTCGTGGACTTCTTTCTTCGAACAGCTGTCGACGTCGGACGTCTGTCTGATGAGATCGTCTCGAACGCCACGCGTCAGCATGCGGGGATGCTCCGACAGCTCGCTCAGGCGTCGGTGGAAGCGCAGCGGCGGTCGGTGATGTTTCGCGACAAGTGGATCAACAGGCCGCTGCCTTACGAGCAGGTGCGCCCGCTCCTGACGAGGATCTCGTCGCTGAGCCGCGACACCCTGGCGTCGTATCGCGAACTCGAGACTGCCGCGGATGCCTTGGAGCAGATTCTCGGTGCGCCGGCACCGCCGCCAGCGCCTGGCGAGCGGCTCGATCGACGCGCGCTCTTCAATCGTCTGCTGCGTAGGAACGAGCAGTAAGCTTCGGGCTGCACGCGTCAGGCACCCAGCCCGTCCCGCCCCTCCCGCCCGTCCTGCCCTTCCCGCCCAGTGATCAGCGCGCGCTTCAGGAATCTCGTCAGCACCCAGCCATCCACGAACTTGAAGGGCGTCTTGCCGATGCTGTAGTGCCCGCACCTGAGCGCCGCGACCTCGTGCGGAACGCCTCGCGCGGCGAAGTCGCGCACGAGACTCTCCGAGAGATCGACCGGGAACGTGAGGTCGTACTTCGCGTACACGAGCAGCGTCTTCCGGTCCAACAGGCGTTCCAGGTACCAGTGCGGGCTGATCGGCCGCCACAACGTCCGGAGTCGATCGAGGTCGATATGGCCGTCGAGGCCTTCACGCACGTGCCGGGTCGACAGCCCGCGCCATACGACGTCGGCAAAGTGCGGCGAGATGTGATTGAGCGCCTGAGCGCGAACCAGAGGCTCATGCGCGGTGGTCAGCAGCGACAGACACGACCCGAGGCTCGACCCGAGGATGCCGACGCGATATCCCTCACGATGCAGCCACGCGATCGCACGCCGTGCATCGAGGACGGCCTGCCGGCAGACCTGCAGCGTGCGCGCGACGTTGCTGCTGACGATGTAGTCGGCGCGGCGCAGTTCGGGCGGCATGCGCCGATCGTGGTAGGGAAGCGACAGGCGAAGGGCGGTCATGCCGTTCATCGCGAGCAGCCGGCACAGGCCAGCGTGGCCTCCTTCATCTGCGTTCCACTGCGGCAGGACCAGCACCGCGGCGCGTACGCTTCGACGTTCTTCGTTGCGCGCAGGGAAAAGGCGCGCGTAGACGGTGTTGTTCTCCGGATGCGGGGTCACGAGCGCGCTCGGGAACGTCAACACCCGATCGCCGTCAGGACCGGGCGGATGCAGCGTGTAGTCGGAGGTTGCGCCCGGCGCGTAGAACGCGTCTGTGTCGGCCATGATCGCGTCCACCCAGCGGGCGATCTGCTGCGCCTGCGCCTCGGAGGTGCCCCTCGTTCCCTCTCCGATCACGTGGCCGTTCTGCGAGATCCACTCCACTCCCCATTCGAATGGCCGGACGACGCGATCCTTGGTAACCGAAGCGAGCTGCCGCTCCCACGCATGGAAGAACGCTTGAAGCATCCGGTTCCCATGCTATACTCACCAGCTGTCCATGGCCTTCATCTTCGACACGCGAAAGCGGACCGGCCGAAAGCGGGTCACCCGTGTCGGAGGAGTTGTGCTCGACCGCTAAGAGCTTTTCGCAATCGAGCCGGATCCTGCCGACGCGCCCCACCCGCGTCGGCTTTTTTTTTGGAGTGATATGTCTGCTATTCCCGTCGGCATCCTGGGCGCGACCGGCATGGTCGGCCAGCAGTTCATTGCGTTGCTCGCGAGCCACCCGTGGTTCAAGGTCGAGTGGCTCGGGGCGAGTCATCGGTCCGAGGGCAAGGCGTTCCGCGATGCGGCCGCGTGGCGGCTGCAGGACCGGCTTCCAGACGATGTCGCGACCCGTGTCGTCGAAGCCGCAGCGCCGGGCAACGCGCCGAAGCTGGTGTTCTCGGGTCTCGATGCGTCGGTGGCGGGCGAGGTCGAGCGTGCGTTCGCAGAGGCTGGACACACGGTCGTCAGCAACTGCCGCAACTACCGGATGGAGCCGGATGTCCCGCTCCTGATCCCCGAGGTGAACGCCGATCACTTGAGCGTCGTCGGCCCGCAGCGTGAGGGACGCGGCTGGGGCGGTCAGATCATCACGAATCCGAACTGCTCGACCGTGGTCATCGCCATGGCGCTCGCGCCACTGCGGCAGTTCGGTTTGCGCTCGACGATGGTGACGACCCTGCAGGCGATCTCCGGTGCCGGTTATCCAGGGGTCGCCTCGTGGGACATCCTCGGCAACGTCATTCCGTACATTGGCGGCGAAGAGGAGAAGATTCAAACCGAGGCGCGCAAGATCCTCGGCACGCTCTCGAACGGGCGCGTCGAACCGCACCCGGTCACGGTAAGCGCCACGACGACGCGCGTGCCCGTCCAGAATGGCCATACGGCGGCGATTTCGGTGGCCCTCGACGAGCGGCCGCCTCTCGAGGAGATCATTGCTGCGTGGACGGCTTTCAAGGGCCGGCCCCAGGAGCTCGGCCTGCCGTCGGCGCCGCCGCAGCCGATCGTCTACCAGCACGAGTCCAACCGGCCCCAGCCGATTCTCGACGTCAATCGTGACGGCGGCATGGCGGTCACCGTGGGCAGGCTCCGGCCGTGTCCGCTCTTCGACGTGAAGTTCGTGGCGCTTGGCCACAACACGATCCGCGGCGCGGCGGGCGCGGCGATCCTGAACGCTGAACTGATGCACCGCGAGGGGCTCCTGTGAACGTGATCATGAAGTTCGGCGGCACATCGGTGGCAGACGCCGATGCGATGCGCCGCGTGATCGACATTGTCCGCAATCGGCTCGAGGCGCATCCGGACGCGAGGCCGCCCGTCGTGGTCGTCTCCGCAATGTCGAAGGTGACCGATCGGCTGGTCGAAGTCGGACGGCTGACTGGTGAAGGACGGGGCGACGAGGCCTCGCGGCTGCTCGCTGAGCTGCTGCAGCGGCACGTCGGCGTCGCGTCCGGCCTCGTGCCGGACAGCGAGCTGGCCGACGTGACCGAGCGCCTCGAGCGCGAGTTCGGCGATCTGACGGCGATGGTTCGTACGCTGGCGAGCACTCGCGAGGTGTCGCCGCGTTCGACAGATGCGATCATGGCGATGGGCGAGCTCGCGAGCAGCCACATGGTGGCTGCGGCCTTCCGCGCGCAGGGCGTTCCGGCGGTCTGGGTCGATGCGCGGCGCGTGCTCGTGACCGACGACGAGTTCACGGCCGCGGTCCCGGACATGAATGCCACCTGCCGCAAGGTGGCCGAGATCGTCGCCCCGGAGGTGGCAGCCGGACGGGTGCCGGTGATGGGCGGGTTCATCGGGTCGACGCCGGACGGCGTCACGACGACACTCGGCCGCGGCGGGTCGGACTACTCGGCGGCGATCTTCGGATCCTGCCTGGGTGTCGGCGAGATTCAGATCTGGACCGATGTGGACGGCATGCTGACGGCCGATCCGCGCGTCGTGCCTGAGCCGCGGCTGGTGCCCCGCCTGTCGTTCAACGAGGCGTCAGAGCTTGCCTACTTCGGCGCCAAGGTCCTCCATCCCAGCACGATTCTCCCTGCAGTGGATCGCAACATTCCGGTTCGCATTCTCAACTCGCGACGGCCTGAGGTGACAGGCACGCTGATCACCGCGGACGCGGATCCGGACAGCGGATCCGTGACCGC
>JBFWPD010000014.1:0-19862 GCA_050250175.1 Vicinamibacterales bacterium | reverse complement strand
CCGATCTAGCGTCCACCACCGCGCAACCACCGCGCCACCCGTGTTGCCCCGCTGGACGCGCCGATCCCAGTCCCGTAGATTCGATCCGGGCCCGTAGCTCAGCGGTAGAGCAGTGGACTTTTAATCCATCGGTCCAGGGTTCGAATCCCTGCGGGCCTACCACCGAATCTGAGATCTAGGCAAACCTCGCCCGCCAGACACGACTTCTGGCTGCGCAGACAGATGGATTCGTCTGCGCCTGCCCGCGCGTCATCTCCAGTCCTCCGGTTCCTTGCCCGGCAAGCCATGAGCCCACGAAGGAGGTCTCACATCATGGCGCCCAGAAGGAGCAAGCCCGCGATGGACAACAGCACGATCCCGCTCGAACGCCTGCGAGGGGCGTTCAACGTCTACAACCGCACGACCAACAAATCGCCCCGCACCGTGGACTGGTACGAACTCCGCCTTGAGCTCTTCGAGCGCTTTCTGGGCGACGAGCCCATGCTTGGTGACCTCACCGTCGCCAACGTGCGCGCCTTCATCGCCGACCTGCAGGGCCGCACAACGAAGAACGAGAAGAACCCGAAATGGAAGGACAAGCAGGGCCCGCTCTCCAGCTCGTACATCCAGGGCTTCGCTCGCGCGCTGCGCGCGTTCAGCAGCTTCCTGTACGAGGACGGCTACCTCGATACGAACGTCCTGCAGGTGCTCCGTCCGCCGAAGATCCAGCGCAAAGTGATCGAGGTGCTCACGGATGAGGAAGTAGGCCGCCTGCTCGCGCAGTTCGACCGGCGCGACCCCATCGCCGTCCGCGACCACGCCATCCTGCTCACCCTCCTCGACTGCGGCTTGCGCGCCTCCGAGATCTGCGAACTCACCATCGAGGACGCTCACCTCGACGAGGGCTACTTCCGCGTCCTCGGCAAAGGCAACAAGGAGCGCCTGGTTCCCATCGGGAGGACCTGCCAGGCAGCCCTGCTGCGCTGGCGCGAGCAGTTTCGACCTTGGTTCAGGCCGACGGCTTCCCAGCTATTCGTGAGCACCTCAGGCGGTGAGTTCAGCGTGAATGGGCTCGAGGCGATGGTTCGGCGCTCGGCCCAGAAAGCGGGATTGAGGAGCATTCACCCCCATCTGCTCCGCCACACGTTCGCCACGACTTACCTGGTGAAGGAGGTTGGCGACCCGTTGAGGCTGCAGCAAGTGCTTGGCCACACATCGCTCGAGATGGTCCGCCACTACGTCCAGGCGGCTAACATCCAGCAGAGCCTACTGGACAGACGCGCGTCTCCGATGGATCTCCTCGTTCAGCCGCCGCGTCGGAACCGCTCAATCAGATAAGAGGCCTGCAGAACCAGCAATCGTGAGGCTCGCTAACCATTCCTTGGTAGGGGGGTCTTGCGCCAGTCTGATTAGTACGGCTCTTAGCCTCTCCGTGAATTGACTCTCGGAATAGACGGAGTGAAGAACATCCGCTTTAATCCGATCCCACGAGCGTTGATCGATCTTATCGGAGATTAGGAGCCGCCAATTCAGCCCGCATGCGCGGGCGACACCGAGCTCCCAATGAAGCCACGGAGACGGCCAGCTCGACTCTCCTAACCCTAGCGAGCCGGTATGCGACCAGACACCGAGGAAGTGACTACATAGTTTGATGCGATCGACCAATCCGGCAGAGAATCCTCTGGAATCAGCGACATTTTCCCCTGTGATCACCCGAAAATCGAACTCCTCTTCGGCAATTGTGCGCACAGCGTCAAATGCTGCTTGGTTCGCGAAATGACCAGACACAAACAGTGTTCGCGGCCGCGGCCGCGTCCAATCGAGTTGCTCAGAGCGAAGTTGATTCACGAGCGCCCATTGTAGCTGTTCTCGACCATCTCGAAGGAAGCCAGAAACCGACTTCTGCTGCAGCAGCTCAAACTTGGTGTCGAGTCTAGAGCTAATTCGAGTTCTCCAATGGGTCTTCGATTCCGAGTTCGGGTTTTGGCGAGGAGTGCTGGTCTGCTCTGTCAACACGGGGACCATAGTCGCTGGCGTTCCGTAGTCGCGTGGGTACCCTACCCGAAGGTCGAGGTCGTCGCACTCGGGAATTTGAAGCGCGTGGAGCAGATGGGCCTTGATGGCCTCCACTCCCACGCCCGTCACGTCGACGCTGCGCGCGACTATCTCAAGGCTTGCCCGGGAATCTTGTGATAGGGAGAGGCGACTCATTGTGGTTACTAGGTCGAATCCACCCTCGCGTAATGCCCTAGTAATGTTCGCTAATGCGCCAGTCCTATTGGCATGCTCGATGCGTGCATGGATTACCGGTTCGTTTGCGTGGAAGAACAGTACTCGAAGATAGCGGTCCTTTGTGTCTGAAATCCGAAGACTGTAAGCATGATTAGCGGTGCTATCCGAAGATCCAATATCGAGCGATTCAATCGAACGCCTCAGTGATGATGCAATCGCGCGGGGGATTCGGAGCCTTAGGGCATGATGTGGCTGATCAGGAGGGTTGCTTTGTCGTGAGCGATCCCGCTCGCGTATCTCGAAGCCGGCCTCTACGACCGATGGGCTGACAGCATTCGTGCCGTCGGCAGAACGCTTCTCCGACTGGTAAATTGCTCTCGCGTGAGCCAGCGTCTTGACTCTGCGGATGCTAATCGGTTGTCTCCCATCGGAGGGGTCATGGATATCGTCGATCAGCTCTCCCAGGAGGTGCCACCTCGCGTTGCGGAGAGAAATCGGCAAGGGCGACTCGCCGAGTGCCGCCGGGAGTACTGAACGATCATCGCCCACGTATACCAGAAATTCAAACTGGAAACCAGCCTGTTCCTCGGTGCTGGTCGTCTCGACCGATTCGATGTCTATGTCATGTTCATTCAAGACTTCGGTGATATCGTTTAACAGGCCTGGGCGGTCGCGGAGAGTAGTCGTGATTCTCCAAATATTGCTCCACTTGTCAAACGGGATAGGGGAAATTATGAGCTCAGGAACCTTCCGTGTCCCAGCGAAGGATGGTTCGACGCTCCGCGGCAAGAAGCACAAGTGCAGCTTGGTATCTGGCACAGCCGCGATTGGTACGCGATGGTAGGCCGGTATGTCGAGTGTAGACCATCGGAACCGGCGAGGGATATCAACAACGATCATCTCGAACCATCCTTCACTCAGAAGCGGCTCCAATTCTACGGGCGTTGCCTGGAGTCCGCAAGACATGTGTTATAATGAGTCGATCATGGAAAGGAGATCAGGAGATGAAGGCCTACTAGCGGGTTCCTTGTGGTACAGGGGATTTCTGGTGTGTCCCCGTGCATTCACGGCGATAGACGAACTGGTCGCGCTTTCAGATGACGATGATGCCAATTTCGCGATTGTTGCGGTTGGTGTTGGTAGCCACGACGCGTTGATAGTCGTTGCCGACCACTTACCTGGTCATGAAGTCCTACAACACTGCGAGGATAATCTTCCGTGCTCGGCCGAGTTACCGCTTCATCCCGGGACCGCTCGGCGTGTGTTCCAGGACGCGCAGGAGCCGCAGCAACAGAACCCGAATTGGTTCCGAGTTCTCCGTGGCCCTCAGGTCAAGTAGAGTTAGCGCATTTCGCTGCGGGGAGGAGGGCGTGGCCAGCCTTCGCGGCGAGCTACTTGATGCTCTGGGCCAAGGCTAATGGCTTGTAGTCGGCCGCCAGCAGAACCTCGTCCGCCTCGTCGAGCCGGAGTCCCATCCCGAACGCAGTCAGCAGGATGAGTGCGTCCCGGCTCGGATGCGTCCGCCCCCCCGAGAACAGCCGCGAGACATAACTCTCGTCGAGCCACGCGTCCCGGGAGATGTCCGCCTGCGACTTCTTGAGTCTGGACCGGTACCGCCACAGCACCTCCGTAAGGGGGTTCGTGATGGCGGGAGCAGTCCCCAATCCTCGATAGGTCATGGTCATCTCCATCCCAGCTTCCGTGAAGGCTGACCAAGACCTCGACTACGCGCGCCCTCCTCCCGCTGAAGAGTACACAACAGATGTGGTTCCGTGCGGTTGCCTGGCGGGCAGGGCACCGAGGCATCTTGGCACTTCACTCCAAACGAACGTTATGGCACTATCAGCCACGTCGGAACACAAACGTGATTCGTGGAGGAGAGTGGGGTGTTCTGGTTATACAGCCTTCGCCAGCACGATCTGGCGATCCGGCCGTTCTTTCGCTCGTGGGTGAGGAGCGGTGTGCTCGACCGACTCCTCAAGTTGGGGCTCGTGGCGGCGATCCTGCTCGTGTTGGCTGTCCCGTTCGGACTGACGACTAAGACGGAGGGGCTTGCGACTGTTGCGAGCGTTGCCGCCGTGGGGTGCTTGGCCTTCTGGGCGCTGGATACCGTCGTCGACCACTTCACCACTTCCGGGGCGTTGAAGCGGCTCGTCGACCACCCGGACGTGATCCTCGCGACGCGCGCCGAGTATCTCGGCGGCCATCCGCAACTGCCGCACGGACGGTTCGTGTACCTCGCGCTCACCGGCTCGCAGGAGAACCCCCTCCTTTCGTTGCTCCTGCCCAGGCCTCTTGGGGAGCCTGCCGAGCAGTACTCCGTGCCCGTGCTGGACGTCGATAAGACGAAGCCGGAGTCGCAGCGCCAACGCTCGGTGACGGATAACGTCATTATCGGCATGCTCGAAGGGCGCACGCGCCGCATCCTCGGCACCGAGCGTCTGACCCTCCAGGTGCGCTACACGAGCGACGGCGGCCGCATGCAAAGCGTGGAGCTCTCCAGCTTCTGGCGTGGGAACGACGAGATCCGCAACTGGCGAAACTACCTGGTCTGCGCTCAGGCAGAAGCCGATACCGGCGTGATGCCTCACGCACCTTGGAAGAGCCTGCCCATTGGAGGCTCCACAGACACTGAGTCGGTCGCGTCGTCATCTGCGGCGGCGGGAGGATTCACCGATGGTCACGGTGGGGACGGATCTGAACTCGAATCTCGACGTACGCCTTTCGCCCGAAGGTAGACGGCAGGGGACGTACGTCCTGGGTATCAACGGCACGGGGAAGAGCAATCTGCTCCTCGACATCGCTCTGCAGGACATCGAGGCCGGCGACGGCCTGTGCCTGCTCGACCCCCACGGCGATCTCATCGAGGCGCTCCTCGAACGTCTCCCGACACGGCGTCTCGGCAACGTCATCCTGTTCGACCCCTCCGACATCGACCACCCGTTTGGGCTCAACATGTTCGAGTGTGACGACCCGACGAACCCCCTGCTCCTGGACCGCGTCTGTTCGGAGGTCGTCCTCACCTTCAAGAAGATGTTCGAAGACTCCTGGGGACCGCGGCTCGAGGACTTGCTGCGCCACGCTGTGCTCACGCTCGTCGCGGGCACGCCCGGTTGCACGATGCTCGACATGCTGCCGCTGCTTACTGATGAGCCCAAACGCGCGAGGTACGTCAGTCGCATCACCGACCCTGTCCTCCGACATTACTGGGCCAGTTCGTTCCCGACCTCTGCGTCAAAGCAGCTCGAGTGGACGGCTCCGGCACTCAATAAGCTGGGGCGCTTCCTCGTCAATCCGGTCGTCCGCAACATCGTCGCTCAGCCCCGCAGCGCTTTCGACCTCCGCTCGGTGATGGACGAGGGCAAGGTGCTCCTCGTCAACCTCTCGAAAGGCCGACTCGGCGAAGACAACTCGTCACTTCTCGGCTCCGTGCTCGTGGGCAAGATCCTGATCGCCGCCCTGTCGCGCGCGGAGGTGACGGCAGACGCACGCCGTCCCTTCCACCTGATCGTGGACGAGTACCACAGCTTCGCCACGGAGAGTTTCCCTACCCTCCAGAGCGAGGCGCGCAAGTTCGGCATCGATACGATGGTGGCTCACCAGTACCGCGATCAGCTCGACCTGCTGAACCGTGGGTCCACGCTCAACGTCGGCAACTTCATCCTCTTCCGCGTGACAGGACGGGATGCGTCGGAACTCGCGCTGCAGTTCGACAACAGCCCGCCGGAGGCAGAACCCGCGTTTCGCGCCATCCCCTACCCGACGGGTCGTGAGGGCATCTACCGCACCGCCCGCGATCGGGTGATGGTGCAAGGCCCAACGCGTGGTTACGGGGACGTCGAACGAGAGACCGCAAACTTCCTGACGACCTCGCCTAACTACACTGCCTACTGCAACTTCATCGAGCAGGGCGACTTGCGCGAATACCGCGTACGAACACGACGGGTCGGGCACAAGGTGAGCCCTGACACCGCGCGTGCTGTCCGAGCCGCATCTCGTACGCTCGCGCCATCGCGCGCCGCCGTGGAAGCTCGCATCCGCGCTCTGTGGGCGGCAGACGATGCGGTGCCGCGGTCCAATGGGCGAGTCGTCCGGCGGGAGCCGCTGACGACTTCACAAGGCTAGACGCCCCCGGCGCAATCCCGCTCCCGTGCCTGAAGGTCAGTGAGCGATCCGCTTCAAGCGCGCATGCTCGATCGAAAGCAGTGCTAGAAATGTGTATGCACGTTATCGTATAATCGAGTGGTCTCGTATGCTCGTATCCCACGGATCGCGTCCGTTCCTGACGGCGGCAGACGAAGCGCTGCTTCGTTCCCTGCTTCGCTACCATTTCCTGACGAGCCAGCAGCTCTGCCGGCTCCACTATTCGTCCGGTTCGCTCACGTACGTCCAGTCGCGCATGAAGGCCCTTACCGACAAGGGATTTTGCCAGCGGCTCTGGCTGCCCCGACCGGGACCTCGTGGCAGTTCTCCATCTGTGTTCACGCTTGGCCGTACCGGGTTGCGACACCTCGAACGACTCGGAGTCGATGTGCGTGTCCGCTTCCGCCCATCGGAGCATCGCGAGCACTCGTATCTCTTCTTGGCCCATACCCTCGCTGTGAACGACTTCCTCATCGCCGCCGAGCTCGTCGCCCGGAATCACCAAGGACTGGCGGTGGCCTCGATGCTTCACGAGCGCGACCTCAAGCGGGCCCCCGTGCTCGTCGAGGCGCCCGACGGGAAACGGATGAGCGTCGTCCCAGACGGTTGGCTTGACCTGCGCATCGACGGCACCTTTCAGATTTGCCTCGCCCTCGAGCTCGATATGGGGACCGAAGAACAGAGAGCGTGGCGACGCAAGGTGCGTGGCCTAGTCGCGTACGCCAATGGCCCTTACCAGGAGGCGTTCGGCACGCGCTCCCTTACGATCGCGGTCGCGACGACCGCCGGCGAGAAGCGACTACTCGACTTGGTTCGCTGGACGGAACGCGAGCTGGCTGCATTGCGGGAGGAGCACCAGGGCGACCTCTTCGTCGTCACCAGCTTCTATCCGGCGACCACGAGCCCGGGGAGCCTGTTCTTCTCACCACGCTGGGTCTCCCCGTTCGCGGAGCACCCGGTCACGCTGATCGCTCCGGAGTGATCCGCGCGCTCCCTCGTGTTCTTGCCCACCAAACGCCCTGCCCTCTGTCTCGGCACGCACGGCCCATCCTTGCTCCGCCGGCGCTTCGTGCTTGCGCCCCATCTCGTCCCCGCCCATAAGCACGTTATAGGGACGACGGGCGTTGGGAAGAGCAAGTTCCTCGCTTCGATGTTCGTGCAGCTCGTGGAGCAGGGCATCGGCACCGCGTTGATCGATCCTCATGCCGACCTCGCCCACGATGTCCTTCGAGTGCTAGCGAAACGCCGGTTTTTTCGCGACGCAGACGCGCAGAACCGCCTCTTATTCGTCGATTTCTCGCGCCGGGGTACATCTGTACCATTCAACGTCCTCCGACAACCCTATGACGATCACACGGTGGCCAGGAACGTCGTTGAAGCTTGCAAGCGCGCTTGGCCTGCGCTTGCAGACGGCACCGCCCCGCAGTTCGAGAACATCCTGCTGGCCAGCACGCTCGTGCTGATCCAGAACCGGCTCGCGCTGACGTACCTCCCGCGTCTGCTCACCGATGACGCCTACCGGGCGACGCTGCTCAACCACGTGTCGGATCCCGAGGTGGTGCACTTCTTCCGCGCACGCTTCGATCGATGGGGCCGCGATGCGGCGGTCATGACGGAATCGACGCTCAGGCGAGTCTTCCTGCTCACCTTCAGCCCGCCACTCCGTCACGCACTCGGCGCAACGGACAACGCACTCGACTTTCGGGAATGCATGGACCGCGGGACGAGCCTGATCTTCAACCTCGGCGGCCTGGACGAGGATAGTCAGCGGCTCCTCGGGTGCCTGCTCACCGTCGGCTTTGAGGTCGCCGCGCTCTCCCGCGCGGAGGTTCCTGAGACCCAACGCCGCCCGTATCACCTGCTGATCGATGAGTTCTCGCAGTTCTCGGCCCAATCCGAGGGGTCACTCGCGCGCGTGCTCTCGCTCGCGAGGAAGTATGGGCTGTCATTAACGCTAGCGCATCAGACCTGGTCGCAAGTTTCGGCTCGCCTCGAGGGCGCCCTACAGAATGCCGTGGAGATCGCGTTCCGCCTCGGTCGCTCCGATGCTGAATGGGCCGCCCCCCGCTTCGGCCGCTACGACCCGTACTCGGTGAAGCACGAAGTGGCGGACGCCGTGCAGATCGGGCGCACCCATCCTGTGTACTTCAGTTTGCAGGAGTCCTTCGAGGGCTGGACGCAGTCGCTCACGGACCTCAAGCCTCGCGAGGCATTTGTGAACACCGGCGCCCGCACGGTGAAGGTCCGCACGCTGACCGTACCTGAGACGCAGGGAACGCACGACGAGGTGTCTGCACTGGCTGATCGCTACGCCGGGCTGATTCAGAAGCCGATCTCGTCGGCGGGAGTATCGGTCTCGCCGCATCGAGCGGCCGTCGGCACCACTCGGGTGATCCGGCTGATGGAGGAATGAGGCGGCGACGGTGCACTCGCCGCCGCCCGGCTGTCTAGGTACCGCTACCGGTGCCGTTCATCTCTGCCTCCTTGGAAACCGTCACCCAGGTTGACCGACCAGGCTGGCCAGATTCCAGTTTAGTTCCAACTTCGGAACAAGTTCAATCGGCTTTGTTCTTATGCGGATTTCTGCTTCGTTTCTCCGCATCCCGTAGGTACTCGGCGACAGCGTCCCACGTGGTAACCCAGTACGAACCGATCTTCGTGGCTCGAATCGTCCCTTTCCGGCAGAGCCGTCTGAGGAAACTCGAACTGAGCCCGCTGCGCGCTGCCGCCTCCTCGAGCGAGATGAGTCGCTCGTCGACTGGCGGCCTCCCTGGCTAGCTAGCCTCCTGTCATGCCGGAACTCTACCCGCACACGCGATACTCCGCATCGCCGCGGTATCCCATCGGGAATAATTTGATAAGTGATATAATCAATTAGTCACAACTCTTCGCGCTATGCCGTCAGCGGAACGAGAACACCATCTTGAACAGGAGCCAGACGCGTATCTCAGGTGCGCACGTTTCCCCGACGCCGCAAGCGCCGGACGCGCCTACGACGCCGTGCAGGAGGCGATCTTCGCCTCTCAGTCCGACCTCTCGTGCTTCCGCTTCCAACTGAATGACGTCTGGCACGATGCCGTGCTCGGGCAGGTTCCGCCCCCGGAGTTCAGCCTTCGCCTGGACACGCTCCTCTCGACCGGGGAACCCACGACCCTACCGGCTGAGGTCCTGCATCACCTCAAGACACGTCGCGCCGCGGCAGTAGCCTCAGGGCTGCGGTGGATTGAGCGTCATCGCCGCGACCCCAACGGAGGCTAGTCTTGCGCCTGCTACTTGACATGTTATGGAACGAATGTTCTATAATGGGAGTTGGCCCCAGCTCCCGGTGTGCTCCTTGGAGATGACCGGAAGTCGGGCACCGACCCTATGGAGTTACCGTATCTCGCCTATTTTGGGCTCAAAGAAGAGCCCTTTTCGACCGTCCCATCCCCGCGGTTCTTCTTCCTGACTTCAACCCATTCCACTGCCCTTGAGAAGACAGCCTACGTCGTGGGCGCGAAGAAGGGGCTCGCCGTCGTCTTTGGCGATACGGGCTCGGGCAAGTCATCGCTCGCCCGGCTCCTCCACGAGAAGTTCGTGGACGCGGGCTTCCTCTGCTCGCTGCTCGTGAACCCCAGCTCACCCACCCCGTTCACACTGCTACGCACCGTCGCCCAGGAACTGGGCGGCGGTCAGCGCCGCAGCTTCAAGGACACGCTCGATGGCCTGAAGGAGTACCTCTGGACGCAGGCGGCCGTCGAGGGCCGCACCGTCGTGCTGATCATCGATGAGGCGCAGACGCTCCGGGGTCCCCACCTCGAGCTGCTGCGCCAACTGATCAACTTCGAGACCAACGAGAGCAAGCTGCTGCAGCTGGTGCTTTTCGCGCAGGATCAGCTTCGGGCTACCCTCGCTCGCCCCGCGCTGCGTAACTTCCGCAGCCGCATCGTGATGGCCTCCACGCTCGAGCCGCTCACGCCGGCCGAGCTGCGGTCCGTGATCGCGTTTCGCTGGCAGGTCGCCTCCGGCGGCCAGGCCCATCCCTTCACGGATGACGCCGTTAGCGCCATTTACGAGCAGGCGCAGGGCCTGCCCCGTGAGGCCAGCATCCTCGCCGACAACGCCTTGCTGCTCGCCTTCTACCGCAAGTCTCCCACCATCACCGCCGAGCTCGTGCGTGAGGTCGCTGCCGACCGTCAGCAGAACCTGACGGGGAAGGAGGCTGCATGACCAGACCTGGGGCCTTCTCGGGCCTGAAGTTGACCGACCAAACCACGAAGCCAGCTCTCGATCAGCGGCTGTTTGCGCCGCCGCCTGCGATGGCGCCTGTGCCCGCCCTCGAAACAACGAAACAACGCGACAACGAAACAACGTTGTCGCGTGCCCACGGGCCAACGCCTGCGCCCATGAGCGAGCCAACGCTCGAGCGCTCCAACGAGCGCGTGCCCGAGCGTACATCCGCACGCTCGAAGCGGCGTGGGAGCGTACCAACGAACGACCACGCGCGCCGGGCCAGCCGCGCGCTGGAGCGGCACTCACACGACATCTACCAGGACCAGGTGCGCTGGCTGAACCGGACCAAGCTCGATTTCGAGGAGACCTACGGGGTCAAGGTGACCGGGAATGCGATGGTGCAGGTCGCCCTCGACCGCCTGCGACGGGACTTCGAGGCGGAGGGGGAGGCTTCGGACCTGTTCCGCGTGCTCGTGCTCAACGAACCGCTGCGATCGGGCGAAGAGGAGGAGCGTCGGTGAAGCCGATCGGTCAGATCCTCGCCGAGCGCACGATCGTGCTCGAGGCTGCCGACCCGGTGACCGCGGAGGGCTTCACTCAGGTGCCGAACTTCATACTGCGCAGCCCCGACCTCTCCATGGGGGCCAAGCTCACCTACGCAATGTTCCTCTCCTATGCTTGGAACAACGCGTTCTGCTTCCCGGGCCAGGCCACGCTCGCCCGCGATATCGGCGTTACGCGGCAGAGCGTGAACGGCTTCATCGCCGAGTTGGATCGCGCGGGGTACGTGGAGGTGAAGCGGCGCGGACTCGGCAAGACGAATGTCTACACGGTCAAGTTCCGCGTCCGCAAACGCGAAAAGCGAGGCTGATGTCGGGATTCTTGACATCCAGATGTCAAGCGACCGGACATCTTGGTGTCGGCTTTCCCGACTTCAGCACGGTGCCGAACGAGCCGCGCCGATGGGCTGATCGGCTCCGTTTGGCGATGGGAAGAATACGCAGTCTGAATAGACTCAGATATGAACCATACCCAGTCTTCGCGATTGCATCGTTGTTCATAGGACGGCGTTCCGACGCGCGGTGCTCGACGATCAGCGCCTGCTCATCGTCGAGATCGGAGTAGAGCCTCGACTAGAAGTCGACGCTCTAGTGTCCGGCATTGCCGGATGGGTCCTGCGGACGGGGGACAAGGGGGATTGACCGCGTTCGTTTGAACGCGGGGGGTGCCCTGCGGGCGGGGGGAGTGGACGGCCGGAGCGGTGCTCCTAACCTGTTCGGTTGCCGCCCACTCCCCCCGCCCTCTCGCCTTCACTTCCACACATCTGCTTACCTGAACAACGTCCTTGTTCGATCACAACGTGTGTGCAATGGACAGGCGGCGAGAGGGCACCCCCGGAGGGGGAAGCACCACGGGGTTTCCCCCTTGAACCTCCTCCCCGTGGCGCAGGAGACCCTAGCTGGGAAGGACGGCCGCCGCGTACAGCTCGCGTACCAGCTGCACGCGACCGCCGCGGGTGCGGGCCTCACGGTCGTGCCAGTAGCCCACCACGTCTACCCGTTGCCCCTTCGTCAACCTGCCACGTAACCGTTCGGCCCGAGCTCCGAAGGCGACGACTTGATGCCAGCTGGCCTCGCCGTCATCGCCCGTCACTCCGAGCGGGAAGCGGGCGATCGCATGTCCTCGTTTTGTTACGCGGAAGCTCATTTCGGCTCCGAGGCGCCCACTGAGTCGGACGCGCTCGGAACGTTCTTCCCATCCTTCCGGCTCCGGACCTTCGAGTGGCTCCGTGAGCAACCCGACCGCGAACTGTCGTGCCGGGCCGCAGTGCGGGCAGTCGCGGTCGTCACCACCGCAGCGTTCGAGGGCATCGAGCAGCTGCACGACCGCCTGCTCGAGCTGCCGCTCGCGGGGTGTTGCCGCTGAGCGCTCGGAGAAACGGGATGCTGTTGGGTCGGTGCGGTCGCCGGGATCCGGCGTCTCGGGTGGGTGTTCGCGCTCCATAAGAGGGGGCTAGTCGCGCGGGTGCCGCCTCACGCGGACTCCGGCTTCGCTGACCACCAGGAACGCGTTCAGTTCGTGGGAGTGGTGCGTGAGCACTTCGTGCATCGCGTTCACTTTCGCGTCCAGCGTGACGGACTGCAGTCGGAAGAGGACCACGCCTTGGTGCGGGAGCCGCTCTCGGAAGATCAGCTCACCGAAGTCGTGGTCGTTCGTGAGCAGGATGCGCGCTTCGTCATGCGCGACGGCCAGCACCTCGTGGTCGGGCATGCCGAAACGGTGGTCGAGTCGGATGGAGGTCACGTCGTGCCCGTCCCGCTGCAGATAACCCTGCAGTCGGGCGTCAACGCTCTCGTCGAGCAGGAACCGCACGGCTTATGCGTGCGCGGCGTTCGGAGGGGTTGCGGGGTGGATGTCTTCGCCCTGGATCACCGCGCCGGCGTAGCCGAGGCATGCCTGGACGTCTTCCACCGTCAGGTGGGGGTAGGCGGCAAAGAGTTCGTCGAGGTCCGGGTTCTCGGCGAGGTGAGCGAGCACCAGTTCGACGGCGATGCGCGTCCCCTTCACGACGGGCTTCCCCGTCAGGACTGCTCGGTCGACCACAATGCGGTCTTGGTATCTGAATCGTTCGTGGGCCATGCTTGTTCACCTCCTTTCGCCGAATCTGTTCATCAACATTAGTAATTATAGCACAGGTGGTTATGAGTCTCGGAGTGCAGGGAGGGGCGGGACGAGGGGTGTGCTCGTCCGCCTGCATCGACAGCTTGATGGCCGGCGCCGGCGGTCAAGGCTGCCATTGCTCGCCTGGGGCTCGGCCTTGACCTCGGGGTGCCTACATCGCGCCCCAGGAGATCGTGTATTTCTCCCCGATGGGCGGGTTCTTCACGAGGAACGACAGGGCGCTGCCCCCACTCAGGAGCAGCCTCGGCCTGAGACGGCGCGCGGTTCCATGTAGCGAGCCGACGCGTGCCCCTCGAGGCCGTATCCCCGGAGGGAACACTACCTTCATCGAAAGCCGCCTCGTCCGGTGATCGATGTCGGTTTCGAGCCATCGGTCCGCGGCTGACGTGAACCCACCTCGGATGACCCGTGTAGAACTGAGGGTGCGAATCTCCCCCTTCTGACCGGGCCGAACCAGCTCGATGGAATGACGCTCCTCGGCACCAACTCGTCCGTGGCAGAGTATCCGGCCGTACGTCATGCGGTGGCCGGCGAATTGCCGTCCCGATCCCCACGTCCGCTGGGAGAGCAGTCGAACGTTGTCGCGCGTGAATCGCACCTTCTCTCGCTTTCGGTACGTCGCCTTGCTCCCGCTTCGATCATGCAGGACGAGGGACGCCTCGAAGCTCTCGACATCGTAGGTGCCATGTGTCTCGGTTCGAAAAAGAGGCTGCACGTTTCTTACGAAACCGGCCGCGATCCGCACCATTTGTGCTAACGCCTGTAAGGCGCTCATCATTTCCGTTATTGACGCGTTCGCTGGATTAGACATATTCGCATATTTTATCACATGACGGGATCGAGGCTTGCTAGCCTCAAATGGGCCGATAGTGTTTCCGCTATGGGATGGACTGATCCATCCCATGCATGAGTCGTTCCCTCACAGAGCCTCAGAGGGCTATGTCGCAAAATAGAGATTGTGCGACGAAAATCAAAATTCGTTAGTCGCGACGATGCCGCAGAGTCAGCCTTGCCTTTTGGGGGTGCCTCTGTCGCGGCCTCGCCGTCGCCGGCCACCAGCACGACCTGACAGTCTATTGGCAGCAAAAGGGGCCCTTGATTCGATCATGCTAGCTGATATGACCGGCATGCTCAGGCGTCGCAGAATGGGCGTGAACGCCTCATCACTCACTACGATTAGAGGTAAGATTGCCCATCGACTCGCCTGTTCGACGCGGATGTTGAGCCATGTGAGGACCTCGGCTAGGTGCGCCTCTATCCAATCGACACGCTCCTGATGTATTTCGATAGCTTTACTGAGCTTTTCACCCTCGCTCCGAAACTCGGCAGGATTCCTACTGGTTGAGAAGTCCTTCGTCTCTATCGCGTACATAGACTTGGATCGTGGATCCACCACCAATACATCAACATCTCCAAGCGCCTGACCCGACTCTCGTGCAATGCGCAGGGTGCCGATTCCAGTGACACCGCGCTTGACTATCAGGTCAGAGTTGGCCTTGTACATTTCCGCTACGCGCGAGTTGAATCTCGCGCCATCGATATTGGCGATCCGTCCGCGCAGTCTCTGCATCGCATCAGAGTGGGCAGGAGAACGCCCCTCGATTACTTGGCGGAATACATAGTCGTTCGTCCGCAGAAGCGCCCGTTGTCCCCAAGAAACATCTTCAATACCCGTGCCGTTGTCCATCCAGACGATGAAGGGCCGGCTGAGGTATGAGAGGCGGCGGTTGAAACGCCACGGGTAAACATCCGTCAGTTGGAATCCCATGGCCGGTCTTAGAAACTCATCACGTGGACTCAAGGACAACAGATTCAGGGCAAGATCCACTTTGGAATCTTCCCATCCGAGGCTCCTGCATGCCGCTCGTCGAGCGTCCAACGCCGGGAGCCGCTTCACCGTCCCGGACTGATCAGTTCCGATGTCCAGGAAGAATTGAAGGAAGCGACCGATGTCCTGCAGACTGAGCCCGAACTCAGCGAGCGTCGCTTTCTCGAAGTCGTCGGCCGGAATCGGAGATACCGGTCGCGAGTCGTCGTCGCTTTCCTCAGCCGACCACATCGAAGCGAAGGACGCGGTAGATCGAACGAGGCGCTCTGCGAGCGATCTCGCGGCGAAGTCTTGTACAGCCTGCTGATATGCTGACTGACTCCGACCGAGTCTTCTGGACTCGAGCACCGTGATCTGGATTTCAGAGAGCCCGTATTTGATGCTATCGCTGTCGAGCGCCGTCCCAATCAGGTAAGACCCCAAGGCGATCACTTCGTCATATACGGAAAGCGAAAATGGCCTCACTCCGTTCGGTGGTCGTGCTGCCACATATTCGATGAAGAAGCGATGAGCGATTGCAGTCGTCGCGAGCTCAGGTTCAGCATGAGCGAGTTCTTCGAGTATCTCTGGGACGGTCCCAAAGCAGGCGATTCTGGTTGGGATAAGCTTCTTGAGATACTCTTGCTGGTAATTCAGCCGTTCATCTTGAGCGATCAGCCATTCGATAATGCCTTCCGGCGCGAGGGTCGATACGAGCATCTCGTATCGTGCAAACAGGATTTTTACGACCCGATTCAAGGTATCGACGACCGCAGGATCAT
Source organism: Vicinamibacterales bacterium (assembly GCA_050250175.1). GTDB lineage: Bacteria > Acidobacteriota > Vicinamibacteria > Vicinamibacterales > CAVVIG01 > JBFWPD01. Next base: position 4,025 of record JBFWPD010000014.1, on the reverse strand, counting down.
CGATCGGCCCCACGGCGAGCCCCAGTTGGTCGATCAGGCGTGACTCTGTCTCTCGAAGTGCTTCGGTTGCGGCCGGTTGGAGTGGCCTATAAGGCGGCAGCCCAACGTCGTTAAGCGAAAGCGCCGCCTCGCCGTCGAGGATGACCAGCTTCTTCTTGGCGCCCAAGGGAGCATGAAGATCGATTGCTTCGTCGAGCGCCGCCTCTTCTGCTGAGTGGCCATCCCCGTTCACGTCTATAGCACCCATGTTAATGGCCTGAAGTATAGCCCGCATGAGCTGACGCTCACCGGCGTTGTCTGCTGTATTGAGCAGATTCATCGAGCCTTCGAGGAAGGCGATGGAGAATCCGAGGTCAGTACGTTCGATCCGCAACGGAGTTCCGTCGGCCGGATCTTCGAACCAGCCAGGGGACTCGATGACATCGACTTCGAAGAGCAGCGAGTCGAAGCGTTCAGTAAGTCGTCGCAGGGCGCGATTCAAATAGGGCGCAAATTGCCAAACCCAGTACGCGACAAAATCGACGAATCCGTAGATTATGCGATTGAATCGTGCGTCCTCCGACACCCTTGCGGCTCGCACCCAGAGAAGGAGCGGCTGCCCTTCGACCGCAAGCGCGAGTCGCCGATCTAATCCCGGACGTTGGGCGTAGATCGGAACTCGTGGTCCATGGAACCGCACGACCTCCGTCGTTGCGGCTCTATCCGGTGCGGGGAGCCCGTGGATCCCCAGCGCATCCTTTGCCTCGATCCGGAGGTCAAGCGCTAAGCCGGGAGCGAACGAGAACAACGTCGGCGGAGGGCCGTCTGTGCTGTAATACGTGTACTTATTGCCCCGCCAATAGGCAAACTCATCCAATGGATCAAAGGCCATGACTTTGGCCTGATCGCGGATTCGGTCGCTCGCGGTTGCGAATTGCCAGAGCACGAGCGAGCGTGCGTGCTCCACACGAGCGATGACCTCTAGGTCGCCAGCGACCATTACCATAGGCGTGGCGTAGCTGAACTTGGGAAGCCCGAGGGCGAAGGTGCGACTGGGGGATTGCGTGACCACAAGAGCGAGTAAGTCGTTGACCGGAGGGGTCGCCGCGGCGAAGGTGTGTTCTTGCGAGCGAACCCAGGCAGTCACGGCCTCATCCAGGTCACCCAATGACCACATTCCCGAGATGGTGGCGGGATCATACTCGGCGAGCGGATCGGTAAGACATAGCAGTACCAGGACCTTGTCGGCGTCAAGTCTGTATGCGGCTTCGATCGCTGGCAATCTCGTATCGAGTGGACGGCGAGGCTCACCTAAGCGCGTGCAATCGAGCTGCTCGAGGCTTTCATCTACGTTTTGGAAGACCGCAATCTTGAAGCGAGTTGCGAGCGCATCCACTTCGCCTAGGCGAACAGCCATCGCCACCAGGGCGTGTGTAAGCGCAGCTGGAAGAGAACTTGCGGCGACCAGTACCAGCGTACCGTCGATGTCGACGAACGGGGTGAGATACGCCGGCAGCTCATCGAGGGTGCGGGGCAACTCAGGTCCGGAGCCGCCTCGACACACGAGCGGATCTAAGGCGACCAGCATCGGGACTCCGCTGGAGGGGATGCGAGCTTGGTCATCTGGGAAGACGGTCACTGCTCGGCGGAGCCGCTCGAGGCGCTGACCGCTCGGGATGGCAAGGGCGTCTGTCGGGGAGGCATGCGGTTTCACGTCATCCGCGATATCTGCTCTTGCAATGCACAAGTCACTCAGCGTTAGAGCCGTAATGGTCAGATCATGCGCGGCGGCCTTGAAGTCGCCGGATAGTACCGGCTCCTCCTTCTCGCCCATGAAGATTGCCCGAAGCATCAACTGGAGCGCATAGGCGGCTCGCGCGGATTGCCCGGGGAGAACCGTATATGATCCGCCATAGAACACGATTTCCTCGAGGAATGGGTTACAGGGCGGATCCTCCGCGTCGCGGATGCGGGGATCACTGAAGGGCGGGCCAGCGAGCCACCTAGCGAATCTCCCGGCGCTTGCCCGCGGTCGGCGGTCTGGATGAGGCGGTACGGTGAGCAAGAGGGACGCCGCCACGTCCATCCGGCAGGAATTCCCACCGTTTTCCGGCATCAGCTGCATCGCACCGATGCGCTGTGCGAGGTCAAGGACATCGAAAGGGCGTAGCTGTTCGACGGTGTCGCTGATAATCGGGGGGCTGCTGGTTGGAGTGTCCTTTCCGTCGGGGATCGGAACGACTCTAGCGGAACGGCGATCCAGTGTCAAGAACGGATGTTCGCGACTGGCCCCTGGGTGGGGCCGACGCGAGTTGTCCTATGGCAACAGGTGAGGAGGACAAGTGCCAAAACCGCTTCGGTCGCCGACCCATCGTGCAGTAAGTCCAGCAGCGACCCAGACCAAGCGCAAGTACTCCTGGTACCGATTGTCGTCATCAGCCTTGAAACTTCCCGCATGTACAAGTGCGTTCCGGGTCTGTGTAACGGGCGTGACAAGTGCGTCCAATTGCGCCCCGGAAGTGACGATCCCTTCTCGCTGGAGATGGAACGTCAGCTTACGGCGGAAACTGGTCTCTGTGATACCCACGATATTATCAGTCAGATTCTGGCGAACGATGATTCTATCTTCATCTCGGAGTCCCAGGTCTCTCAGAGCTTCCACCGCAGCTTGCCGGGCTCTTTTCGAAAGCAGGTCTTGCTTAGAACGTGGTAGACGTGGAGACGAGGACGATGTGCGATCCATCGCTTGGAGTACAGAATCGATCAGGCTGACTGCATTCAATCCGCGCGCCTCGAGGAAAGTCTCCTCGTTGCAGGCCTCCACGAACTGATTGATAGCGCGACGGCCCATGTCAAGGCGGCCCCCAATTAGCGCATCAACGACGGGCTGTGCCTCCGTGAGAACGCCAAGCGAACTCGGAAGCCAGGCCTTACGCCGAAGAACGGGCTCTCGCAGAAGGGTTTGCCGGTACCCACCTTCGTAGACATACGTTCGCGAGTAGTAGTTCACGCGTGTTCCGGTCTCAAGACTCAACGCGAGGCAGAGGCTCTCAAGGAGCTCGTCTACCTCCGGTCCTGGTAGAGGACCGCGTAGGGTCACCTCGTGGGAGTGGAAGACCCCACCTACAACCCGGAAGGCCTCTTTCGCTTGCCCAAAGTGCTCGACCGGGGCGAGACTGGCACGCACACTGCCGAGGTCTAACCGTGTTGCGGAGCCGAAGTAGTTGACCAGCACGACACGAACTTCCTCCAAAGGGGGGAACTCGGCCTCAAGTCCCCGTTCGCTCAGCGCGTCGACTAGTCTGATTCGCTCTGGATCGTCTATGGACAGGGACCGACACGAGAAGAGCGCCTGGCTTCCGAGAAAGCGATTCACCAGAGTAGTGCTGCGGACTTGGAGCAACCCATCCGCCGAGACGATCTGCGCGCCCGGGGACGAAAGCGTCGTGCCCTCGAAGCGTTGTACGTCGTCGTCCACGAATGGCGCTGATCCACGGAGGCCCAGGAGGATCCGACCGTCCGGGTGCTGCACAACTTGGAAGTTGGCCTCTTGGGTTTCGCCACGCGGATTCGTTATGACCCCGACGCCCTCGAACGAAACGCGATGCGCGCCGAGCGATCCAATGAAGTCCATTCTCCCGCCTCCCGATCCGACCGTCGCCCGAATGACAGCCTACATCGATCGAATCGTGTTGGCGGGAAGGAGGTTCGGAAGGGACATGACTCGGCATGGAAATGCTGTTGACGAACAGCGCAAGAGCACCTACGGTGGCCCTAGGATGAGATGTCGAAGAGATGTTGAATCCTCCGGACAGATGCCGCCGAGGCATGACCGTTGGACTGGGTGCTGAAGCGGGACGAACCGCTTGCCTGGTCAGATTCCCGTAGGCAACAAGGCCGGTAGTTGACGTAACTCGGCCTTTTAATCCATCGGTCCAGGGTTCGAATCCCTGCGGGCCTACCATCGAGGTAACCCCACTCCGGGTCCCCCGTCTCCTGATCGGCCCCCTGATCAATCACGGCACCGCCCGTTCGGCTTGACCGCG
>JBFWPD010000013.1:0-20068 GCA_050250175.1 Vicinamibacterales bacterium | reverse complement strand
AACCGATGCGTGGGATGCGATCGTCACGCTCCTCGTCACGCTCGATACCGAGCACAACGATTGCTTTCACGCGGTGATGCAGGGATGCCGCCGCCTGTCCAACTCCAGGCCGGAAATCGACGGCCTCGACGATCTGCTGATGGCGCCGGAGCAGCACCTCCACGACGTCGCGATCGAACGGGAGCAACGGCGATCGCGGCATGGCTACGCGACACCGGCCGGCGCGCGTGCCTTCCTTCAAATGGCGCGGCAGCCGGAATACACGCCACGCACGCCCAGTGCATCGGTGTCGCCGCCGGCGGTCCCGATCGCGACAAACCCCATCGTCACGGCCTACTTTCGCGAGGCTGAAGAAGAAGCGGACACTACATCAGAAGACGCGTCTGCAGATGCGCCTGAGAGTGCGCCACGCCACGACGCGGCAGACGTCCCCGCGAGCGGCGACGACATCCCCACATCGATCGAGGCCGTCATCGAACTGCTGGCCGAGGCTGGCGTGATGCCGGATCGGCCGCGGGCGCTGCTCGACGCCGCGGACGGGGACCCTCGAGCCACGAAGCTCCCGCTCCTGAAGCGGCTGATGGAGTTCGTGCTGCACCACGACGAGACCGCGTACCTCACGCGCAGTCGCGAGCTTGCGTTCCTCGCGAATGCGCTGCTCGCGGGATCCTCCGTTCAGTCGCGGTCGTTCACGCCCCAGGAGGCGTCCGATGCGGCTGCGTGCATCAGCAACCTTGGTCTCGAATGCTGGCCCGCGCGCTGGCCGGGCGCGACCTCGCAGGGTGTATCGCCGGCACGAGAGCTCGACACGGCCGTGCTTCCCAGCGCGTTCCTCGTGGATCGCGACCTCGTGACGGCGTTCGAAGTGGGCTGGTCCGTGCTGTACCAGGACGTCAGCCTGTTTGCGGCGGATCAGCTCGTGTCGACGTTGGCCGATCTTCACGGTGTCGACGCCGACACTCGCCGCGGCCTCCGGGTGCTGCGAAGCGAGCTCGAGAAGCAGCGGGAGGCGGGCACGCCGTGGCTCGCGCGCGACGCCGCCGACGTGCTCGCGATGCTCGACATGACTGCCTGGATCAGCGTGCTCGGATTGCTGGACGAGTGTCCCATCCTGCCCGAGGCGCTGACGGCCATTCTCGAAGGTCGCACAACCACCGTCAGCCCGACGGCGTTCGACTTCATCTCCACGGCCGCCCAGATCGGCAACGTTCGCATGTTCATGGAGAGGCTCCCCGGCGTGTTGTCACGCTGAGCGCGAACAGGCCCCCTGGATTGTCGCCCTGGAGAGGGGCCGCACCTCGCTTCGCTCGTGGCTGGCAGGTACGAATCCAGCCCGCGTAAGATGGACGCCTTCCCATGTCATCAGAACGACAGGCCTCCCGGCTCACGGCGAGGCCCGTGTATCTGGCCGCGATCGTGTTCGCGATTGTCGGCATCGTCGCCGCCATCGAACTGTGGATGGGGCGAACGCCGATATGCACATGCGGGACGATCAAGCTGTGGCACGGCGTCGTCGTAAGCTCGGAGAATTCACAGCAGATCAGCGACTGGTACTCCTTCACGCATGTGCTCCACGGCATCGCGTTCTACGCCCTGCTGTGGCTCGTCGCGTCCCGGCTCCCCATGTCGACCCGCTTTCTGTTGGCGGTGCTGATCGAGAGCGCATGGGAGGTGGTCGAGAACTCACCGTTCATCATCGATCGCTACCGGACGGCAACGATCTCGCTCGACTACTACGGCGACAGCGTCCTCAACTCTGTGTCCGACATCGGGATGATGATGATCGGATTCTGGATCGCGCTGCGAGTGCCGGCCTGGGCCTCGATCGGCGTCTTCCTCGCGGTCGAGGCGGCCCTTGCGCTGGCGATTCGCGACAACCTGACGCTGAACATCGTCATGCTGATCCAGCCGATTGACGCGATCAGGCGCTGGCAGATGGGGTTGTGACGGTCAACTCCGCGTTTGGATTCAACGTAGAGGTCGGGTTGGCTGACGGATTCACAACAGTCCAGGACATGTTCGAGTCTGGCTGCCGACAGGCGGGATTGGAGTCAATTCATGCCCCATCGTGAGTGGCATCGCAGTGAGCGGATCGGGTGGCTTCGCGCGGCGGTCCTCGGGGCCAACGACGGCATCGTGTCGACGGCGAGTCTTGTCGTCGGCATCGCCGCCGCAGAGGCAGCCCGCCAGGATGTGCTCATTGCCGGCGTGGCGGGACTCGTGGCTGGTGCGCTGTCGATGGCGGCCGGTGAGTACGTTTCGGTCAGCTCTCAAGCGGATACCGAGCGTGCGGATCTCGCGCGGGAGACACACGAACTTGCGACCGAACCGCAAGGTGAGGAAGAGGAGCTCACGAGCATCTACGAGCGGCGGGGATTGGATCGGGAGCTCGCGCAGATGGTCGCGCGTCAACTGACCGCCAAGGGAGCGCTGGCCGCACACGCACGCGACGAGCTCGGCCTGACGGAGGGACTCGCCGCACGTCCAGTGCAGGCGGCGCTTGCTTCGGCCGCTACGTTTGCGATCGGCGCGGGAGTACCCGTCCTTGCCATCGTCATCGCACCGGTAGACGCATTGGTGCTCGTCGTCTCACTTGTGTCGCTGCTATGTCTGGTGACACTCGGTGCCGTGGCGGCTCGGGTCGGAGGCGCGCCGTTGTGGGTCGGCGCCATGCGGGTGGCGTTCTGGGGCGTCCTGGCGATGGTGGCAACCGCGGGAGTCGGGAGATTGTTCGGTACCAGTGTTGGGTGAAGCCACCTCAAAGGCATCCATCGAAGCCAGGCATGGGAGGAGAATTGGGCTGCCATGGCACGGCAGCGGAATGCGTGCACGAGTCAAAGTGATTGCCTGCGAGCATCAGCGTGATCGTGACGCAGCAATGGGTCGACCGTCGAGTGTCCTTCCTGCCGTCGCTGATAGATGACCGCGTCCGGCAGGGTCGCAACCGGACGATAGCGCTGCGCCACCAGTCGCGCAAGGTAGGGAAACTGCGTGATGGGATAGCGCGAGCTTTCGCGTACCTCGGTGTCCACGATGAAGGCAGGCGGATGCGCGTTGAGATCGGTCTGCAGCTTCGACCATGCGCCCGCGACGATTCTGGCGCTGGTATCCCCGGCGAACGGTCCGCCGAAAACGTAGCCGGTCAACGGAAACGTGGCGATGTAGCGGGAGGCCGGGCGCCGGCGTGCGTCCAGGTAAATGCCTGGAGCCTGCCCCCATACGAACACGCGATCGTCACTCGCCGAATAGCGCGAAAGGTATCGTCCCGCGTCGGTCGGCTGACGCCGCGACGCCAGGCCGGTCCAGTGGATGCCAAAGAAAACCACGACCGTGAGGGCGAGCCAGCTGCTCGCGACACCGCGTCGCAAGTGCCATGGGTAGTGGAACGACGGTCTGTGCCAGAGGTACGCGTACACGGCTGCGGCGAGCACAGCCAGCGGCGGAATCAGCTGGATGTAGTAGTGCGGATAGAACCGCGCGCCCGCGGCCGTACCGATGACGGACACGCCAGCCCACCCCAGAACCGTCAACCACTCCGCTCGCCGGCGACTCCACGTGGCGGTCAGCAGCGGCCAGGCGAACACCGGAAGCAGCAGCGGCAGCGTCGCCACCACGAAGGCGCCGGTGTGCTCCGCCGCGCGACGCCAGAAGACATGAGGGACATCGTGGTTGGTCACGCTCCAATAGAACGCGTCGGCCAGAATGCCCTGGGAATGAAGTAGAACGACGACGGCGCCGAGTGCCACCGCGAATCCTGCGGCCAGTAGAGCAGCCTGAACGATGGAGTCTCGCCACGAGTAGTTCCGCGCCGCACGGTAACAGGGAAGCAGCAGGTACGCGCCAACCGGAATCGCCGCGATGGCCGCGGGTTGCTTGAGGAGAAACGCGGCGCACAACAGCACGCCGGCTCCGAAGAGCTCGGGCCGCGCTCGCGACGCCGACGTGCTGAACGCGATGGCATACGCCCAGACGATCGGCAGGTTCATGAGCACCTCGCCGTTGAACGCGAGGTTCTTCCATGTGCCCCAGGGTTGAAAGATCGAGTACAGGAGCGCTGCCAGCAACCCTGCCGACGGGCTGAACAGTCGCCGGCCGATGACGAACAGCCCGGCCATTGTCAGAAGCACCCAGACGAGAGCCACCATGTGCAGGGCGACCCAATTGAAGGTCCCGGCCAGCTGGAATACCGCCGCGTACGTCCAGAAAAGCAGCGGAGGCTTGCGCTCGATCGCGCTCTCGTACGGCAGCCCCCCGTCCACAATCGTGTTGGCGACGACGGCGTAGATCGCCTCGTCGTCGATCGCGGCCGGATGCAGGAGCGATGGGAGCCGCGTGACGACCGTGAGCACCACGAGTGCCGCGAGCCAGCGCTTTTGAGAGCGCTCCGGTTGCGTCATACCTGACGAGGAGCTACGTCAAACGCGCCATCGATGAACATCGCCTTGCCTTGAGTGGTCACGGCCTGGATCGCCATGTACGTCTCGCGCTTGCATAGGCAATGCCCCAATAGGCCAGCATCTACGCGGTCAGTGTCTTGGACGCCAACTCGTGGCGATCGTGACCCTCGGTGACTCATGTATGGAACGGCTCCGAACAACCGCTGCTGTTCGAGAGACGGTTGTAACGGATGATTCTTGCATGTGATGTGGCGTGGCAGAGGAGAGCGACAAAGGAGCAGTGCATGTCTGACGACGAGAAACCTTCGAAGTCGACCGAGCTGCCTACCCCGCCTGTTGCGGCGGCCGACAAGCCTTCAGGCGGCACTCCAGCCGAGCCTTTGAAGGCTGAGGTGTCTCGCACGGATGCGCCGGGTGCCGGGGTGTCCGCGGCGCCGGAGGCGAAGCCGGCGACAGAGGTTTCCCCGAAGCCTGCCAATCCGGCCGCCGCCCAGACCGCCACGACGAGCGAGTGGAGCAGTGCGATTGATCAGCCAACGGCACCGGCGGACGACGAGGTGAGAGGCCGCGGATCAGACTCGGGCTGAGCCAGTTCAATGCTGCCCTGGCTCGTGCTGATGCTCACCTCGAAGTAGCGACATCGCCTTCTCCGTCACGGAGTCGATGGAGGCCGAGGTGTCCAGCCTGTGCCAGGTGATCCTGCCCACATCCTGCCTCGACTGCGTGCGCAGGACGGACGCATCGGCATCGGATGCGTCGTGCTTACGGTGCTGCAATCGCTCGAGCAGTGTCTGTACGGGTCCTTCCAACCACAGTCCAACGCATGGAACCGCTGCGGCGCGCGCGAGGGCTTCGATGTCTTGACGGTCGCTGGCCCTGAGGAAGGTGGCGTCGACAATGGCGGCGAAGCCGCCGCGCACCGTCATTCCAGCCCGCTCGATGAGCGTCTCGTATACCTTCTCCGTGATGGTGGGGGTGTAGGCTTCGGGACCCAATCGAGTCAGTAGCGGCGCGCCACAGATCCGTTTTCGAATCTCGTCGCTGCGCAAGACGACTGCCCCCGGCACCGCGCCAAGCAACGGCGCGAGCCTGCGCGCCAGGGTCGACTTCCCGGATCCCGACAGGCCTCCGATCGCCACAAGGCATGCCGGCTGTGGATGGAGCAGGCGCCCGGCCATCTCCAGGTACTCGCGCGCCGAACCCTGGATCTCGCGCACGCGTGCGGCGTCGGTCTGAACGCTCAGCGCGGTTGCGTTCGTCTTCGCCCGGATGGCCGCCCGACACGAGAGGAAGAGCGGGATCAGGCCAATGCCTCCGAGGTCTTCTGTCTCGGCGAGATACTGATTCCACAGCGTATTGGCCTGCGCAGGCAATTGGCGGCGCCACAAGTCCATCAGAAGAAACGCCAGGTCGTACAGCGTGTCCACACATGCGATTTCATCGTTGAACTCGATGCCGTCGAACAGCGTGGGAGTCCCCTTGTAGAGGACGATGTTCCGGAGATGGAGATCGCCGTGGCACTGGCGCACGAAGCCCGCCTCGCGACGGCTCTCGAGGAGCGCCGCGCACCTGTCGAGCACGGTGCGCGTATCTGCCATCACCCGTGCCACAGTCGTCGGCTCGAACAATCCGGAGCCGAACTCCGAGAATCCGGTCGCATTGCCGTCAATGACCCAGCGCATCCCTGCCGTTCCACCATGATCGCGGCGCGGCGCCGCTTCACCATGGAAGTGAGCAATGGCCGCGGCCAATCCAGCCAACAGGGCGACGTCCAGGCGCCCTCGTTGGGCGAGGCGGTCGAACAGCGCGTCCTGATCGAACCGGGTCATCTCGACAACCCAATCGACCGGCGTTCCGGAGCCGCCGAGCGCCAGCGAGCCGTCAGCCTCGCGAGAGACGGCAACCACGCCCAGGTACAACTCCGAGGCTGTTCGCCGATTGAGTTGAACCTCCTTCTCGCAGAGCGCCTTGCGCCGTTCTGGCGTTGACGCGTCGATGTAGTCGAACTGAACGGCGCGTTTCAGTTTCCATGCACGCGATCCGGCAAGAAAGACGATCGAGATGTGCGTCTCGATCCGTTCAACGGCGGTACCGCCATGCGTGGCGGGGGCGCCGAGGAACTCGATAACAGCGGTCTGATCTTCTGTGAGTGGCATGTGCAGCGTGCGTGGCCGCCGGTCAGGCAATCCTCACACGATTCCGGACGTCATTCTTCGCCAACCCGACGTATAGCCAAGCGCGAGCACTCAGCGCTTCTTTCCGGCGGCCTTCCGCCGTGCCGCCCGCTGCTGGAGAATGCGCTTGGCCCGCTCGAGCTCGGCGCGTCGTCGCGCGCCAAGACTCGGATGTCTCGGGCGCGTCAGTCGCGAAACACTTCCCGAAGTGCGCGCTGCGCAGCGAAGTAGCCGCACATCCCGTGGACTCCCACCCCGGGCGGCGTCGACGCCGAGCAGATGTACAGCCCTCGCACCGGGGTCGAATACGTGCGCCAGGTCGGACGCGTGAAAAGCTGTCCAAGCGTCGTCGCGCCGCCGGCAATGTCGCCGCCGACGAAGTTCGCGTTGTCGCGCTCGATGTCGGCAGGACGCCGTACCGCACGAGCGATGATTCGGTCGCGGAAGCCTGGCGCAAAGCGCTCGATCTGCTGCTCGATGCGCGGCAGCATGTCGGCGTCCGACCCATGAGGGACGTGGCAGTAGGCCCAGAGCGTATGCCGCCCCTGTGGAGCCCGTGAGGGATCGAAGAGCGTCGGTTGTGAGACCAGCACGAAGGGTCGATCTGGAGGACGGCCTTTCCACACGTGCCGCTCGGATGAGGCAATCTCCTCGAACGTGCCACCGACGTGCACCGTGCCTGCACGGAGGCAGCCTTCGTCAGTCCAGGGAACGGGTCCGTCGAGCGCCCAGTCCACCTTGAACACGCCCATGCCGTACTGGTAACGCGCAAGCGCCCGCCGGAAACGCGGAGGGAATCGGTGACCGGCGATCTCGAGGAGAGGGCGCGGCGACAGATCGCAGAGGATCGCCCTCGCCGGCGGAAGATCGTCGACCGACTTGATCGCGGTGTTCGTGACGACCTCGCCGCCAAGCGACAGCAGGTATGCGCCGAGCGCGTCGGCAAGCCGCTGCGCGCCGCCCCGCGGCAGGTACCAACCGCCGACGTGCGCGGCTATCGTGAGTGCGAGTGCGATGCCGCCGGTCGGCGGTCTCTCGAGTGGAAGCATGCTGTGGGCGGCGATGCCGGCGAGCAGCGCGCGGGCCCGGTTTCCGGCGAACGCGCGCCCGGCGACGGTTGTCGCAGGCCGCAGCGCCTGCAGGCCAAAGCGTGCGAGCGCCATTGGATGCCGAGGCCATCGCAGCGGGCCGAGTACCGCGTCGGCTATCTTCGGCCATGATGCGACCAGCGGCTCGAACAGTCGCCGATACGCCGGTCCATCGCCACTGAGCCCGTGGGCCGTTCGCTCGATCGATCCGTCCAGGCAGACCGCGGCCTCGCCATCGAGGGGATGAGCCAGCATCACGGGTGGCGCAATCCATTCGAGCCCATGTGCAGCCAGCGGAAGGGATCGGAAGAACGGCGAGACGACCGCGAACGGATGCACGGCCGAGCAGACATCATGGACGAAGCCGGGCAGCGTCAGCTCGGCCGATCGACACGCTCCGCCGATTGTCGCGGCGGACTCGAAGACGACGACCTTCCGGCCCGTCTGTGCGATGGCGATGGCAGCCGCCAGCCCGTTCGGCCCGGACCCGACGACAACCGCATCAGGCTGGCTCATACCACGTGTTTTAGATCATTGCTCGCTCTCCGCCTCATGCACGCATCATCTCAGAGACGCGCTCAACGCGCCAACGGCGCCGGAGCGGTCGCGGCCGGATCTGCCAAATCGCTGCAAGTACGGGAAAGTTCGGTCGTTCGGCGAAGGCCATCCTGCCGGCGAGTGGGAGCGGCATCGCGCGAGCGACTCTCTCGGTCTCGCGACCAGAAGGAGGAGCAATGGCGTCGAGGACTTCAAGGGTGGTGTTGTGGCTGTTCGTCCTCAATCTCGGCATCGTCTTCGGGGCGGGAATATACGAGCATCGCATCGTGGTGTCCCGGTGGATGGGGCTCGCGCTCGAGTCCGGTGTCCATTGGAACGCCGAGGCCGCACGCGCGGACGACACTGGCCTGAGGTTCTGGGTGCTGGTCTCGACGATTTCGCTCACGCTGCTGACGCTCGCCAATCTGTTTGCGGCGTGGCGGTCGTCGGGGGCGTTGCGACGATGGTGGCTGGCTGCCGGCTTCATGGCCCTGGCCGACCGGCTCTTCACCTTTGCCTACTTCATTCCGGCGATGGTCTGGCTGATGGCAGCGCCGGAATCACCGGAATCCATCGCAGCGGCGACCCGCTGGTGGACTCTGAACTACCTGCGTCATGCGATTGTGCTGGCGGCGTGGCTGGCGTCCTTGAAGGCGTTCGCCCTGTTTCACCAGCAACTTCCCATTGCGGTCCGTAACGACAGCGGCCCCTACGCGCAGGTACCTACGGCACGTTAGCGCCTGAGAAGTAACGCGCGGATGTCGCGGATGTACGGTTGAAGGCTGAAGCCGCGTCCGTAGAAGCCCAGGGCCGGCTCGCGAATGCCGTCGGCCCTTGGGACCGGCGCTAATTCATGGCGCAGCCTTCACCAAGTTCAGAACAAACGGCGCTTCGCCATGAATCTGGATGATCGTCGGCCCCTTCGTAAGGCCGAAGTGCGCCATCTCGGCGGGGATATGGATGAAGGCGCCAGGACTGTACGCAGTCAGCTGACTGGCGTTCCGCGTCTCGCCCGAGCCAGCGCAGCTCCTGCTACACGCCCCCGCGATTTCCACCCTGTTGCTGAGGTGCCACCTGGTCGCCGCCACGCTGCTCCGGGGTCGCGTCAGATTCCGGCATTGCGTGTTCGTCCTTGGTGGGGCGGTTGCTGATGCCCTGCTTGTTGCTGTCCTCGGCGTAATTCGTCTGCCGTTCGCGGCCGGTGCCAGTGTCCTCTGCCGCCTCCTCATCCTGACGGGGCGCTTTACTGGGCACGCCGGCGTCGACGAACGACGAAGTCCCGCCGTACTTCCGTGCCCGTTCCTGGTTCGCCTTCTTTTGCTCCATGACGCTCCACCCCAAAGGCTGCTGTCTGATGACCGACGTCGTTGAAGAGGGACGTTCCGGGTGTCGGCGCAAGTCCAATTCCACCGCAGCTACTCGATGCAATGTCTCCCACCAACACCCGGCACGACGTCAGAACGGCCGGAGCCGCTGCTCACGATTTCCCGACGCCCACTTACGTGCCGTTGTCACCCGCGCTTCGCCGCGCGGCTCCTGGCCGGAGGCGCCCTCCTGGCTGAGGCAACGGCAGCCATTTCCTCGTCGCCTTCCCCTTCTTCTTCCTCGTCGGTGCCAGCGTCGGCTGCCTCCTGATTGATGCCGCCTTCCGCCAGGCCGGTCAGCTTTTCGTCAGCGGCCTTCTCCTCGTCGAGCGTTTGCCGCAGCAGGCCGGCCGCATCCTCGTGCCCGAGCGCGCGCGCCCAGGCGACGAGCGTTCCGTAGGCCGCGATCTCATAGTGCTCGGCTCGCTGTCCAGTTGCGATCAGACAAGCATCCATCGTCGAGTCGTCGAAGTCTTCTTCCATGATGGCCTTGCCCTCTTCGACGATCCCGGCAATGCCTTCGCAGTGCTTCCCGCGCACCTTCTCCTCGAGGAGTCCGAAGACTTCCTCGAGCCGCTCGAGCTGGCCCTTCGTTTCCTGCATGTGCGATTCGAAGGCCTCCTGGAGATCGGGAGAACTCGCGGTCTTTGCCATTTTGTTCAACGCGCGTGTGAGTTGTCGCTCCCCGTCGTACGCATCCTTGAGCTCATCGATGAACGCTTCGTGTAGTGCGTCAGCCATTTGAATCGTCTCCCTGGTTACCTGTCTGGTTTTTTTCAGCAGACGGAAAGTTGTCGTCCCGTGCCGGCGGAGGAAGCACCTGTCGTGCCACGATCGCGTGACTTGGTCCGCGGGCGTGCTGCGGTCACGGCCCGGTCGTCGGACCTGTCGTCGACTGGTACGAGCGAGGTGCCTGCCTATTGTTCAGACTGGTCTACGCGGACGATGCAAGCGGCCACGGCTGAGCGTCAGGGCCGGGTGAGGCCGACGCGGGAGGCGCTAGCCTCTGCGTCGTGAGGCGCGTACAAGAGTGGCGACTGATGCGACGAGCTCGGCGGGATCGATCGGCTTTGCCAGGTGCATCTCGAACCCGCTCTCCAATGCCCGGGTCCGGTCCTCGGGGCGGGCGAATGCCGTCAGCGCGGCCGCTGGAAGGTTGCGAATCTCAGGCCTCTCCGATGCTCGAACGCGTTCGATGAACTCGAACCCGTCCATTTCCGGCATCCCGAGGTCTACGAGCAGCACGTGAATCTCCCCGTCGGCCAGGAGCGCCAGTGCGTCGATCGCTGAGGATGTTGTAGCGACTTCCGCGCCGGCAGTCTCCAGCACGACGCGAAGGACGCTCAGCGCGTCCTCTTCGTCGTCGATTGCCATCACGCGCACCCCCTGAAGGTTTCCAAGACGCTTCAACGCCGGCCGTGTATCAGTCTGAGGGTGCTCACGCGTTCCCCGGATGCCTTCACGGTGAACGATCAGGGGAAGTGTGACCCTGAACGTGGAACCCAGGCCCTCGCCTCCGCTCGCGACTTCGACGGTGCCTCCGTGCAATTCGACGAGATGGCGAACGATTGACAGGCCGAGGCCCAGCCCGCCCGTCTTGCGTGTCGTCGCCGCATCGGCCTGGCGAAACCGCTCGAAGACGTGCGGCAGGAACTCGGGCCGGATCCCGATGCCCGTGTCGCTCACCTCGATTTCCAGGTGTGAGTTGATGCGCCGAACGCGAATCTGAACGCGACCGTCCCTGGGGGTGAACTTGACGGCGTTGGCAAGAAGATTCCATACGACCTGCTGAAGCCGCTCGGGGTCGCCTGATACCGGGCCTGCTCGAGGGTCGACGATGACCTGCAGTCTGACGCCTTTGGCGTCTGCCGCCGGCTGCAGCGTTGCCACGGCATTGTGAACGACAGGTGGCAGCTCCACCGGCTGGACGTCGAGCTGAATCTTGCCAGACGCGATTCGAGAGACGTCGAGCACGTCCTCCACGATCTGCGTCAGGGCGATGCCATTTCGCTCGAGCGTCTCAAGGGCGGCGGGCCATCGGTCTTCCGTAAGCGCACCGCTTCGCAGCAGGCGCGCATAACCCACGACGGCGTTCAGCGGCGTTCGCAGCTCGTGCGACAGCACCGCCAGGAAATCCTCCTTCAATCGGTCCGCTTCACGCGCAGCGGAGTAGAGGTGCGCATTCTGCAGGGCGACCGACGCCCAGTTCGCGATGCCGGCGGCGAGCTGCTCGTGCAGCGCGCTGAACACGCCAACCTGTGAATGCCCGAAGAAGAGACCGCCGAGCACATGCTGAGACGCACCCTTCACGGGCACCGCGAGATAACTCCGGACCGGCAAATGCCCCTTCGGCATACCGAAGTAGGGCGCGCTCTGTCCGTAGCGGGCGTCACGCGTCACATCGGCCAGACGAACGATGCCCTCGCCCCGGAACGTCGGACCGAAGAGGCTCGTCGCCCGTGGCTGCGGAAACGAGGCAAACTGCTCCTTCGGTACGCCGGACAGCGCGTACAACCGGTACGCCTCGCCAGGCTCACGGTCGATCACGTTGTAGAAGAACGCCCCAAACTCCGCCCCAGTGAGCTCTGTGGCGGTATCGGTCACCTTCTGAACAATGAACTCCCGATCCAGTGAGCTCGCAACGACGGCACCAACCTCCGCCAGCTTCTCGGTGATGCGTGCTTGATGCACCGCCTCCTCGCGGAGCCGGGTCTGCTCGCTGATGTCGCGCGCGATCTTTGAGGCGCCAATGATCCGGCCGGCCTCGTCGTAGATTGGGGAAACCGTCAGGGAGATTGGGAGAGTCGACCCGTCCTTGCGCCGCCGGATGGTCTCGTGATGCTGGACCGCCATTCCGTTGCGGATCTGATTCAGCACGAAGTCCTCTTCGTGCTGGCGATCGTCCGGGATGATGATGCGAATGGACTGCCCGATCGCCTCCGAGGCGGTGTAGCCGAACATCCGCTCGGCCGCCGCGTTCCACGAGAGGATTGTGCCGTTGAGGTCCTTGCTGACGATGGCGTCGTCGGACAAGTCGACAATCTTCGCCAGATGGCGAGCGAGCAATTCCTGGCCTGGCTCAGCCATTGGATGGTTGACGTGGATATCGGTCGTCGATCATGGAGCGACTGCTGATTCTGACACGCGGCTCGGACCGGACTGAAAACTGATCTTCGACGGCTCGCGAACCGGATGGAGGAATTGTCCGGACCTCGGCGCCACTCCGTCGAGGCCGACCGGGGCAGGTGATGCCCGCAGCGCTCCACGGCCGGAGATCGAGCCGGCCAGGACCTCCAGGCGGGCGCTCACACATCGTCGAGACTCGATGGCATGATCGCGAGGATGACCTCTTCCAGACAGCACCCCGCAGACAGCCACGATCTGATCCGCGTGCAGGGCGCGCGCGTCAACAACCTGAAAGACGTCAGCGTCGAGATCCCGAAGCGCCGGCTGACGGTGTTCACCGGCGTGTCGGGATCGGGAAAGTCGTCGCTCGTGTTCGGCACCATCGCCGCCGAGTCGCAACGGCTGATCAACGAGACCTACAGCACGTTCGTCCAGGGCTTCATGCCGAGCCTGGCCCGCCCCGAGGTCGACGTGCTGGAAGGGTTGACGACCGCGATCATCGTCGACCAGGAGCGGATGGGCGCCAACTCGCGCTCGACGGTCGGCACGGCGACCGACGCCAACGCGATGCTCCGCGTGCTGTTCAGCCGCCTCGGGAAGCCGCACATCGGTTCCTCGAATGCTTTCTCCTTCAACGTGCCGTCGGTTCGAGCCGTCGGCGCGATTACGGTCGAGAAGGGAGCTGCCGGCAGGAAGACCGAGAAGCGTGTCTTCACCGTCAACGGCGGCATGTGCCCGCGGTGCGAGGGCATGGGATCAGTGACCGACATCGATCTGACGCAGCTGTACGACGACAGCAAGTCGCTCAACGAGGGAGCGATCACGGTCCCCGGCTACACGGCCGACGGCTGGCACGTCCGCATCTTCGCGGCCGCCGGCCTCGACCCTGACAAACCGATCCGCAAGTACAGCAAGAAGGAGCTGCACGACTTCCTCTACAAAGAGCCGATCAAGGTGAAGGTCGAGAAACTGAACCTGTCACACGAGGGGCTCATCCCGCGGATCCAGAAGTCGTTCCTGTCCAAGGACATCGACGCGATGCAGCCGCACATCCGGGCGTTCGTGGAGCGCGCGGTCACCTTCACCACGTGTCCGGATTGCAGGGGCACGCGGCTCAACGAGGCCGCCCGCTCGTCGAAGATCAAGGGGATCAACATCGCCGACGCGTGCGCGATGCAGATCAGCGATCTGGCCGGGTGGATGCACCGGCTCGAGGAGCCGTCCGTGGCGCCGCTGCTGGCGAAGCTGCGGCAGACGCTCGACTCGTTCGTGGAGATCGGTCTTGGCTACCTCAGTCTCGATCGACCGTCGGGCACGCTGTCGGGCGGCGAGGCGCAGCGCACGAAGATGATCGGTCATCTCGGCTCCTCGCTCACCGACGTGACCTACGTCTTCGACGAACCGACGATCGGACTGCACCCGCACGACATCCAGCGGATGAACAGACTGCTGCTGCGCCTCCGCGACAACGGCAATACTGTGCTCGTCGTCGAGCACAAGCCGGAGACGATCGCGATCGCCGACCACGTCGTCGACCTCGGCCCAGGCGCCGGCACAGCCGGCGGCGAGGTGGTCTTCGAGGGAACCGTCGACGGGCTGCAGGGCAGCGGCACACTCACCGGGCGGCACCTGCGCGATCGCGCTTCGTTGAAGACGTCGGTGCGAGAACCCACGGGCGTGATGAAGGTGCGTGGCGCGCGCACGCACAATCTGAAGAACGTCAACGTCGACATCCCGCTTGGCGTGCTGGTTGTGGTGACAGGCGTCGCCGGATCGGGCAAGAGCTCACTGGTCAGCGGGTCGGTGTCTGGCCGCGACGGAGTCGTGACGGTCGATCAGGGCATGATTCGCGGCTCACGGCGAAGCAATCCGGCGACGTACACCGATCTGCTCGAGCCGATCCGCAAGGCATTCGCCAAGGCGAACAACGTGAAGCCCGCGCTGTTCAGCGCGAACTCAGAGGGGGCGTGCCCGACCTGCAACGGCAACGGGGTCATCTACACCGACCTCGCGATGATGGCCGGCGTCGCAACGGTGTGTGAGGACTGCGAGGGCCGGCGATTCCAGGCGTCGGTGCTCGAGTACAGGTTCGGCGGCCTCGACATCGCGGAGGTTCTCGACCTTCCGGTCAGAGATGCGGTCGATTTCTTCGGCGCAGGTGAGGCGCGCACGCCGGCCGCGCACGCGATCCTGCAGCGCCTGGCCGACGTCGGTCTTGGCTACCTGCGGCTCGGCCAGCCGCTCACCACGCTGTCAGGCGGCGAACGCCAGCGGCTCAAGCTCGCGACGCACATGGGTGAAGAGGGTGGTGTCTACATCCTCGACGAGCCGACGACCGGATTGCATCTCGCCGATCTCGAACAACTGCTCGGGCTGCTGGATCGGCTGGTCGACTCGGGCAAGTCGGTCATCGTGATCGAGCATCACCAGTCGGTGATGGCGCACGCCGACTGGATCATCGACCTCGGACCTGGCGCGGGCCACGACGGCGGGAAAGTGGTCTTCGAAGGCACGCCGGCCGATCTGGTGGCCGCGAAGTCTACGCTGACGGGCGAACACCTTGCGGCATTCGTGGGGAGCCGTCAGAAAAAGGCGCGCCAGGCATGAGAGCGAAGAGGCCCCTCAGGGAACCCGTGCGCGAGGCGCCCGGGCCGAAGCTGAAGAACTACATCACCCCCGCCGGATTGCAGCGGCTGAAAGACGAGCATCGATTCCTGTTGAACCGCGAGCGGCCGGCCGTGACCGAGGTCGTGGCCTGGGCCGCCGCCAACGGCGACCGGAGCGAGAATGCCGACTACCAGTACGGCAAGCGGCGGCTCCGTCAGATCGATTCGCGGATCCGCTTCTTGTCCAGGCGAATCGACTCCGCCGAAGTCGTCGATCCGGCCGCGCGGCGCGCGGGATTGGCAGCCACGCGCGTGTTCTTCGGCGCGACCGTCACCTACAAGGATGCCGCCGGCCACGAACAGGTCGTCTGCATCGTCGGCATCGACGAGATAGACCTGCACCGGCGCTACATCAGCTGGCGGTCGCCGCTGGCGCGCGCGCTGATGAAGTCGAGCCCGGGCGATCGCGTCGTCCTGCGCGCGCCGAGGAAAACCGAGCATCTCGAGATCCTCGACGTCGAGTACGCGCCCATTCCGATGGACCCGTTCCGCGAACCGCCAGGCGCCCAGGCTACTGGAAGATCCTCGTGACGGCGTCAATCAGCTGGCTGACACCGAGGGCGACGAACAGCAGCGCGGTGATGCCGAGCAGGACATTCTGGATGGTGCTGTTCCGCCAGCCGTGCGGAATCCGCCTGCCATTCAGCAGCCCGAGGTTGGTCAGTGCCATGAAGGGCATGAACAGCGAGCCGAGGACGCCGTACGCGAGGATCAGGCCGATCGGCTGGCCAAGCAGCAGCAGGAGCATCGGCGGGAACGTGAGCCAGACCAGGTACGCCTTGAAGTATCTGCCGCCTATCAGGGTGTCGGGATGGCCATGCTCCAGACCGCGCACGTGGCCCCAGAAGTCGGCGAACATCAGCGAGACCCCGTTCCACACGCCGATGACCGAGGAAAAAGCGGCGGCCCAGAACCCCCACAGGAACGCGGTGCCGATGACCGTGCCGTATCGCTCGTTCAGCACCCTGTTCAGATCGAGAAGCCCCCTGTCACCGGCGCTGATCGTCACGCCGGCGGCCCGGACGACCTCCGCGCCGACGATGAGCATCGAGACCACGAAGATGCCGGTCATCACGTAGGCCATCGTGTTGTCGATGCGCATCACCTTCATCCACTTCGGCGTATACCAGCCTTTCTCGCGGAGCCAGTAGCCGTACGCGGCCAGCGTGATGGTGCCGCCCACGCCGCCCGCCAGGGCGAGCGTGTAGAGCAGTCCACCCTCGGGAATGATCGGGACCAGTCCCGTCAACATCCCGGGAACGTTGGGCGCCGCGATTACCGCCAGCACGACGATCGTGATGAACATGAGGCCCACCAGCGCCGCGGTGATCCTTTCAAAGACGGCGTACTGGTTGAACCACACCAGCACGAAGCCGAGGAGGCCCATGAGGATCGCCCAGACATTCAGCGAGAGCTGCGGGAACATCGCCGCCAGCGGCAGGGCCGTCGAGGACATCGCGCTCGCGCCGTACACGAATCCCCAGATGACGATGTACGGGCCGAAGTACCAGGTGGTCCAGCGTCCGAGGCTCCGCCAGCCCTCGAAGATTGTGTACCCCGTGGCCAGCGTGTACCGGCCGGCACCCTCGACCAGGATGATCTTCAGGACGACGCCGACGATCACCGCCCAGAGCAGCGTATAGCCGTACCGGGAGCCGGCCGCGAGGGTGGCCACCATGTCCGCCGCACCCACACCGGTGCCTGCGACGACAAGGCCGGGCCCGATCACTCTCCACTTCGCCGCCTTGCCGCCATCGTCGTCCACCGCGAGGTGGTGGCCGGCCTTGCGGCCCTCTCCTGGCCGGGAGTCGACATTCACCGAGTCGGCCCGGGTCGTGTTCAAGTGCTGACTCTGCGATCGCGTCTTACCGCGTCCCGTCGGTCACGCCTTCCTCGAGAAACGTGACCAACGGCGCATAGGTCTGCTGTGGAGACTCGATGTGCGGAACGTGGCCCAGCCCGGGGATCAGGTGCAACCTCGCGAGGCCGTTCGGGATGGTATCGGCGATGTACTTCATGCGGGCCTGGAAATTGGCCGCCGTGCCCGCAAGAGCGTCTTCGGCGCCGCCGAAGACGAGCGTTGGCGCCTTGATGTGCGGCCAGTCGTACACCACCGGATCCAGATACAGCACCTGTCCGATCAGCGTCTGCACCATCGCAAGCCGCGGCCATTCTGCGCTGAGAGTCCAGGCGTAGCGGACCTTTACGTAGCTCTCGAACACGTCGTTCCACGCCGATGGATCGTGGGCGACGTACCGCATGAGGCTGTCGCGAATCGACTGATACGTCTGACCCAGGTTGCGCCGATAGGCATCGTCCGCGTCGCCGAGCGGACGATCGAAGCGGCTGTCGCTCAGACCGATCGGGTTGTAGAGCACGAGGCGTTCGGTCATCGCTGGATACTGGGTCGCGAAGCGTGCCGCCAGCATGCCGCCCATCGAGTGGCCGACGATCATCGCCTTCTCGATCTTCAAGCTGTCGAGCAGCAGCCTGGTGTTGCGCGCCCACTGGCTGAAGTTGTACGGGATCGTCGTTGGCTTCGACGACCGGCCATACCCGATCTGGTCCGGGATGACGACGCGGAAGCCCTGGTCGCGCAGCGCCTCGGCGGGCCCGCCGAAGTAGAACCCTCCGAAATTGTTGCCGTGGAGCAGGACAACGGTGTGCCCGTTCGCCGGACCGCGAGGCGCAACGTCCATGTACGACATCCGAAGATCCTGCCCGTGAAGCGTGAGCGGGAAATATGCGCTTGGATATGGGTAGGGCGCGTCCTCGGAGTTGATGCTCCCGGGCTTGATGTCTGCCGGCGTCGCGAATGGTGGGGCGGCGCTGGTCTGTGCGGACAGGGGAGTTCCGGCAATCAAGAGGGCGCCGAGCGCAAGAAATGGCAAGCGCCGAGTCATGGGTCGCAGTGTATCCCAGGTCCGGAACCCTCCTGCGCCCAGCGACATCAGGAACACGCAGGATGCGCGGCGGCGCTTGACTGTCAGATTTGGCCTCGCGTAGAGTCGAAACTCCGAATCCACTACGAGGAGACTCGATGGCTGCGAAACGCGTCGAAGGTGTGCACATCGAAAGGTCCGCCGACGAGATTCTGGCGTTGAAGCCGGGGACGCTCGAAGCGCATGCACTGAACCAGAGCGCGGCAGCCGTTTACGATCTCTGCGACGGCAAGACGTCGCGGGCACAGATGGCCGCGGAGGTTCACCGCCGCACGGGCCTGCCCGCTGACGAGGAGATCGTGGACCTCGCGCTCTCCGAACTGGTTGAGACGGGACTGGTGGTGCTCGACGATGATGCGGACACCGGGTCCGCGGTGACTCGCCGCTCGCTCATCCGGCGGCTGGCGCTGACGTCTGCGGCGACGATGATGCTGCCGATCGTCGAAACGGTTCTCGTTCCTTCAGTCGCGTCGGCGCAATCGGGCGTTCCCACTCCCACGCCGACGTTGACGCCGCCCGTACCTCTACCGACGCCGACACCCACTCCCACGCCTACGCCAACACCTACTCCCACACCGACCCCGACGCCTACGCCTACGCCTACGCCCACACCGACCCCTACACCGACGCCGACACCAACTCCTACCCCGACAACGCTGTAATCAGATCGTCAGCGCGTCGTGGCGGCCTCTCCTTCGGGACCGGCTGGCAGCGTCTCCCCGGCAGGCTTCTCGGCCGGCGGCGGTGCCTCGTGGAACCAGATCGTCACGGTGAACCGGCTGTCAGCGAAGGCATCGCTTTCCCCGCGCACAGGGCAGACCTCGTGAAACGCAGCGCTCGGAAAGAACACGAGGCTGTTGTCCACAGGAGGCAGCGTCGTGTAGGTCCCTGCGCCCGTACTTCCCGTCGGCGTCACCCACGTGTCGTACAGCCGCAACTGGCCGCCGGAGAAACGCTGCGGCGTCGCGTGAAAGTAGTAGACGCCTGAGATTCGCCGGCTCGCGGCAACCGGATGCCCGGTGTCGACATGGGGCGCAAAGAAGCCGCCTTTCCCATGTGCCGTCAGCTGCCGTTCGACCTTCCCGAGCCGGAAATAGGGCATTTCCAATTCGGTCCGCACTCCGGGCACGATCCCGCGCAGCCGCCGCTCGAACATGCTCCAGATCTCTTCGACTCGTGGGGGCTTGAGCGTGCGCGACCGTCGGATGCCGTAGTTCAGCGTGTTCTCGCCGCGCTGGCCGACGATGCCCGATTCATGGAACTCCTCCTCGCAGGCGAGCGCGTGGTCGAGGAGCAGCTGATGCTCGTCCGCCGCGAGAAAGTCCATCATCCGCACGTACCGCGCCGCGCACAATTGACGATCCTGTGGCGCCCGCCAGACGGTCCGGGACTGGAAGCGGCTTTCGGCGATGCGGCCGAGATCGGAGGCCAGACCACTTGACGCGCTGCCGCCGGCGAGGGCGCGGCTCACGATCGCATCGTCCACGAGCTCCAGAAGCCGCGGCGCAACGTCGGTGGCTTCGGGCCGCGGTCCCATCAGCGCTACCGCCTCAGGGCCGACACGAGCCAGCGTCTGCAGCATCGTTGCGGACTCTTCGCGCGCGAGGACGGTTCCGTCGATCAGCGGCAGGACGGCGCGCGCGCCGCGGACGACGGCCGGATGCCAGGTCACTCCGGATCGGTAATCGCCTGCCACGACGAGGCCGATCGGGAGAGGGTCCATCGGTTCATCCTCGCGCACCAGGCGGAGATCGTCGGCGGTCGCGGTCGCGTC